>CAXTPX010000744.1:0-2213 GCA_964246005.1 uncultured Burkholderiaceae bacterium
TTCCTCGAGCGGCGGTGCCTGATTCCGATGTCGAGTTGGGACGAGTGGCCCGAGACGCCGGCCGGCAAGCAGCGTGTGCGGGTGTCGATGCCGGGCTCCCCGGTGTTCATGGCGGCTGGCCTGTACGACGTCAACGTCGATCCGAAGAGTGGCGAGCGCGTGCCGGTCTACACGATGTGCACGGTGCCCCCCAACGAGTTCCTCGGCACGGTCCACGATCGTGCGCCGATGGTGTTGCTGCCGGAGCAGTACGGCGCTTGGCTCGATGGGGGCGAAGCCGCGACGCGGTTGATCGGCGTGCATCCGGATGCCGATGCGTTCGAGGTGAAGGTGGCGACGTGACCGGTCTCCGATGACCATCATGCGCCAGAACGCAGGCACCGGGATCGTGGGCTAGAGCTCCACAGCGTCGCGTCGCGAGAAGATCACATCGCCGTGCGCGGCCGGAAGGCAGTCCAACCGCTTCGGTCGTGCGATCGGCGGCGGCGCGAGGTAACACTTGTAGCTGTAGAGGTTCGGCAGGCCGTACGCGTTGAATCCATGCGCCTTGAACTGGTTGAAGATCTGTGCGGCGTTCCCTTCGCAGATCTCGATCACGAATTCCACGTCCGGATGCAGATGCGGCAGGAGGGGCGAGAGCCCCTGAAGCACCGGCCACTCGGCGCCTTCGACGTCGACCTTGACGAGCATGAGTCGCGCGACTTCATCGTTGGACAGGATTTCGCTGAGGGGCAAGGCGCTGACCCTGACGCCGTCTCCTTCCCAGACGCCCGCGTTGGTGGTGGATCCGCCAAGGTTGCTGTCGCTGGCGTGATAGATCGTGAGCGAGCCCGGCTCGGCCGCCGCCGCGCAATTGACGGTCCGGATGCGCTCGTATCCGTTCAAGCGAATGTTGTCGGCGAGCATTCCGTGAATGAGCGGCGACGCTTCGATCGCGACGACGCTGCTGGTGGCCGGCATCAATCGATGAGCGAGGAGCGAGTAATAGCCGACGTTCGCGCCGACGTCGAGAAAGACGGCACCTTCCATCCGCTCGAATCGACTGGATAACCAAGCGGTCAGATTCGGCTCCCATGTCCCGAAGTAATAGAGATAGCCCTGAACCAGGTCGTTCGAATGTCCACGCACGCGGAAGCCGTGTCGGGTACGCGCCTTGTAGCGATGGTCGCGCCAGTGCACGAAGCGCCAGAGTTGTTCTTTCCCGAACAGCGTCGGCGCGTAACGAATCCACGAGCGCGCAACGCTCACCGCTACGGAGTTCTTGAAGGAGGCGCCCGTCATCGTCGCGTCCGCTTTCGAGGTCGGACTTCAACGATAGCCTATGCGGTGGGCGAGAGGACAAGTCCCCGGAACATGCCGCTGGTGAGGACTGTTCGCGCGTGGCGGTCGCTCGACTCTGGGTCAGGACCGTCGATCGACGCTTGATGCGAGACGTTGGCGTCCCCAGCGGGATTCGAACCCGCGTACCTACCGTGAAAGGGTAGTGTCCTAGGCCTCTAGACGATGGGGACTGCGTAAGCCTTTTCACTGCTGCGAGCGACCGATGGAACGGTCACCGCTTCGATTGGTGGAGGTAAGCGGGATCGAACCGCTGACCTCTTGCATGCCATGCAAGCGCTCTCCCAGCTGAGCTATACCCCCCGCACGAAGGGCGCGATTATATGCGAATCGAGCCGGTGCGCAAAAGCACCTCCGATGGGTCTCGCGCAGAAGCGCTTACTGGACCCGAGGGCCGCGAGCCCGTTCCGATCGGGCATGGACCGTGGACGCTGCAGATAGGCCACGAGCGCGTCCGCGCCACGCCGGAGATCGGCCGCCTCCGGACGCCGTCGGCGAGGGCCGCCGCTCAGGCCATCGCGTCGAGACCTGCAGTGACCGCGTCGATCACCCGCTCGCGGCCGAACAGCTCCAGCGTCGCGTCGACCGACGGCGTCTCCTTCTGCCCGGCGACGAGCACGCGCAACGGCATCGCGATCTGCGGCATCTTCAACTGATGCGCGGCCAGCACCGACTTCAGCAGCGTCGCGATCTCGGCGCGCCGCCAGGGGATGGTCGTCGACTCGTCAACGAAACGGCGCAACGCCGGCACGATCGCCGGCGTGACGGTCGCCGCCTTCAGTGTCGGGTCGACGATCGGCTCTCGATAGAACAGCATCGCGGCGGCGGCGAGCTGCCCGAGCGTGTCGCAACGGTCCTTCATCAAGGCGACCCCC
>CAXTPX010000745.1:0-2210 GCA_964246005.1 uncultured Burkholderiaceae bacterium
CACGAGGGAAGCCATGCTCGAACGCCACAAGTACCGCGGTCATCACATCGCGATCGAACTCATCGAAGTGATGCCGCGACAGTTCCGCTGGAAGTGGACGATCGACGGGACGCACACCGCGAAGAGCCAGGTGCTGCTCGCCGAGGCCGTCGCGCGCTCGGAAGCGTTCCTCTATGCGCAGGTGATGGTCGCCCGGCTCGGGGCACCGATGGAAAGCAGCTGCGCGACCGTGTGAGTCAGCTCAGGTAGCTGTCGACGAGCGCCTGATCGGAGAAGGCGCTGACGGGGCCCTGCAGGACGCTCTCGCCGTTACGGAGCAGGATCGCGCGATCGGCCACCTTCAACGCGAGCGCCGCGACCTGTTCGACCAGGATCACGGCCAGACCTTCGTCGGCGAGACCGCGCAGCGTGGACAGGATGACGCGCACGATCTGCGGAGCGAGCCCGAGCGACGGTTCGTCGAGCATCAGGACCTTCGGATCCATCATCAGGCCGCGCGACACGGCCAGCATCTGCTGCTCGCCGCCCGACAACGAACTGCCCGGCACCGATGCGCGTTCACGCAGGACCGGAAAGCGATCGAACTCGCGTTCGAGTCGCGTTGCGCGGTCCGTGGCCGACCCACCGAGCGCATGCGTCCCGAGCAGCAGGTTGTCGCGCACCGACAGGCTCGGCACGATCTGCCGTCCCTGCGGCACGTGGATCAGGCCCGAGCGCGCGAGGTCGTGGGCGCTCCGTTGCGCGGTCGGCTCGCCGGCGAACAGGATCTCGCCGCCGTGGATCGGCAGCAGGTTCGACAGCACGCGCAACAGCGACGTCTTGCCGGCGCCGTTCGCGCCGATGACGGCCAGGAGCTCGCCCTTCTTCACGTCGAGGTCGATGCCCTTCAGCACCTCGGAGGAGCCGATCCGCGCGTGGATGCCGCGAGCCGAGATCATGTCGCGTCGTCCGAACCGAGATAGGCCGAGATGACCCGCGCATCGCGCTGGACCTCGGCGGGCGTGCCGGTCGCGATCAGCACGCCGTGGTCGAGCACGCTGACCCGGTCGCAGATCGACATCACGAACTCCATGTTGTGTTCGATGACGACGATGGTCGCGCCGAGCGCGCGCATTCGGACGATCGCGGCGGCGATCTCCTTCGCCTCCTGCGCGTTGAGGCCGGCGATCGGCTCGTCGAGCAGCATCACGCCCGGCCGCTGCGCGATCGCGCGCGCGAGCTCGACCAGCTTGCGATGCCCGTACGACAGTTCGGCAGGTCGGATCTGCGCGAGCGATCCGATGCCGAGGAAGTCCATGATCGCCAGCGCGACGCGCCGCTCCTCGGTCTCGAACGACTTGCCCGACCACCACTGGCGAAGGTCGTGGAAGAGGGACAGTCGCGGCGCGATGCCGAGCTGCACGTTCTCGATCGATGTCAGCGACTCGATCGACTGCAGGTTCTGGAACGTCCGGGCGAGGCCATGACGTGCACGGCCGTCGGCATCGAGCGGGCCGAGGTCCTGTCCGTTCATCGCGACCGAGCCGGCGTCGCAGCGATACAGGCCGGCCACGACGTTGACGAGCGTCGACTTGCCCGCGCCGTTCGGGCCGATCAGTCCATGCACGGTGCCGCGTTCGACGTCGATCGTGACGTCGTTCAACGCCATCACGCCCGCGTAGCGCTTCGTCACGCCGCGGATCGCCAGGCCGACGCCGTCGAAGCCGCTGAACGGCAGTTCGTCGCGACGCGCGATCGCGGGCGTCGGCGGCAAGCGTCGACGGGAGCGGGCGAAGAGCCCGGCCGCGCCTTGCGGGAAGACCAGCAGCACCACGAGCAGCGTGCCGCCGTACACGATCAGGCCGTACTTCTCGGCGCCGGCCGTGGCCTCGACGAGCAGCAGCAGGATGGCGGTGCCCAGCAGCGGGCCGCTGCGCGTGCCGAGGCCCCCGATGACGGCGGCGATCAGGAGCGAGATCGACAGACGGACCGTGAACGCGTCGCTGCCGACGAACCCGGACTGATGCGCAAACAGGGCGCCGGCCAGTCCCGCGAGCGCTGCGCTCGCCGCGAACACCGAAGCGCGCCACCAGCCGACGCGGATGCCGATGGCCGCGGCGAAGACTTCGGACTCGTTGATGGCGCGCAGGCGCCGGCCGACGCGCGAGTCGCCGACGTAGTCCGAAGCGATCTGGACCGCCAACAGGCAGCCGCCCGCGAAGTACAGGTAC
>CAXTPX010000746.1:0-2209 GCA_964246005.1 uncultured Burkholderiaceae bacterium
GACCGAGCGCATCTTGTTCTACACGGGCATCACGCACAAGATCGGCGAGGTGCACGACGGCGCCGCCACGATGGACTGGATGGAGCAGGAGCAGGAGCGCGGCATCACGATCACGTCGGCTGCCACGACGTGCTTCTGGAAGGGCATGAACGGCCTGTATCCCGAACACCGCATCAACATCATCGATACCCCGGGTCACGTCGACTTCACGATCGAGGTCGAGCGCTCGATGCGGGTGCTGGACGGCGCCTGCATGGTCTACGACTCGGTCGGCGGGGTGCAGCCGCAGTCGGAAACCGTCTGGCGCCAGGCCAACAAGTACAAGGTGCCGCGTCTCGCGTTCGTCAACAAGATGGATCGCGTCGGTGCGGACTTCTTCCGTGTCTACGACCAGATGAAGAGCCGCCTGAAGGCCAACCCGGTTCCGATGCAGATCCCGGTCGGCGCCGAGGACAGCTTCACGGGAGTCGTCGATCTCGTGAAGATGAAGGCGATCGCCTGGGACGACGCGTCGCAGGGCATGAAGTTCGAGTACGCCGAGATCCCGGCGGAACTCAAGGAACTCGCCGACACGTGGCACGAGAAGATGGTCGAGGCCGCGGCCGAAGCCAACGAAGAGCTGATGAACAAGTACCTCGAGGGCGAGGCGCTCACCGAGGACGAGATCAAATTCGGCATCCGCACGCGCACCATCGCCGGCGAGATCCAGCCGATGTTCTGCGGCTCGGCCTTCAAGAACAAGGGCGTCCAGGCGATGCTCGACGCGGTGCTCGACTACATGCCGGCGCCCACGGATATTCCGCCGGTCACCGGGATGGACGACGACGACCAGCCGACCGAGCGCAAGGCCGACGACAGCGAGAAGTTCTCGGCGCTGGCGTTCAAGATCATGACCGACCCGTTCGTCGGCCAGCTGATCTTCTTCCGCGTGTATTCGGGCGTGGTCAATTCGGGCGACACGATCTACAACCCGATCAAGGGCAAGAAGGAACGCATCGGTCGCCTGCTGCAGATGCACGCGAACCAGCGTGACGAAATCAAGGAAGTGCGGGCGGGCGACATCGCCGCCGCGGTCGGCCTGAAGGACGCGACCACCGGCGACACGCTGTGCGACCCGAACTCGCTGATCACGCTCGAACGCATGATCTTCCCGGAGCCGGTGATCTCGCAGGCCGTCGAGCCGAAGACCAAGGTCGACCAGGAGAAGATGGGCATCGCACTCAATCGTCTCGCGCAGGAAGATCCGTCGTTCCGCGTCAAGACCGACCAGGAGTCGGGGCAGACGATCATCTCCGGCATGGGCGAGCTGCACCTCGAGATCCTGGTCGACCGCATGAAGCGCGAGTTCGGCGTCGAGGCGACGGTCGGGAAGCCACAGGTCGCGTATCGCGAGACGATCCGCAAGGTCTGCGAGGAGATCGAGGGCAAGTTCGTCAAGCAGTCGGGCGGTCGTGGCCAGTACGGCCATGTCGTGCTGAAGATCGAGCCGCAGCCGCCGGGCAAGGGCTTCGAGTTCGTTGACGCGATCAAGGGCGGCACGGTGCCGCGCGAGTACATCCCGGCGGTCGAGAAGGGTGTGGTCGAGACGTTGACGTCGGGCGTGATGGCCGGCTACCCGGTGGTCGACGTCAAGGTCACGTTGTTCTTCGGTTCGTACCACGACGTGGATTCGAACGAGAACGCGTTCAAGATGGCCGCGTCGATGGCGTTCAAGGATGGTTGCCGCAAGGCGAGTCCGGTGTTGCTCGAACCGATGATGGCCGTGGAAGTCGAGACGCCCGAAGAGAAGATGGGCGACGTGATGGGCGACCTGTCCAGCCGTCGCGGGATGATCCAGGGCATGGACGACATCGCCGGCGGGGGCGGCAAGACGGTGCGTGCCGAGGTCCCGCTCGCGGAGATGTTCGGCTATTCGACCACGCTGCGCTCGCTGACGCAGGGCCGCGCGACGTACACGATGGAATTCAAGCATTACGCGGAAGCGCCGAAGGCGGTCGCCGAAGCGATCATTTCTCAAAAGGGCAAGTGACATCGCGGCACCGCCGCGATGTCATCCCCCCGCGAAGGCGGGGATCCAGTGTCGTTGATCGACGCGTAGCGTCGTCCCGGCGAAAGCGGGGATCCAGTGTCGTTATTCACTAATCGAGCATAGAGATGGCAAAAGGCAAATTCGAACGGACGAAGCCGCACGTGAACGTGGGGACGATCG
>CAXTPX010000747.1:0-2209 GCA_964246005.1 uncultured Burkholderiaceae bacterium
CGATGGCGTGGTGGTGGCTGGGCGTGGCCACGGGCGCGGTGCTGGTCGGCTTCCTGGTGCTCGCCTTCCTGCCGTTCACCGAGGTGGCGACGGCGCTCGTCAACCGGCTCGTCACGTCGCACGTCGAGGCGGCGCCCCTGCTCGGGCTCGAGTTGCTGAGCGGCGTGCCCGACCCGCTGCGCACGCTGGTCGTGATCCCGACGCTGCTGACGAGCCATGCGGACCTGCGCGAACACATCGAACGCCTGGAAGTGCACTACCTGTCGGGCGCGGCGGGCGAGGTGTACTTCGCGCTGCTGACCGACTGGGTCGACTCCGAGAGCGAGACGCGAGACGACGACCTGCGCCTGCTCGAACTCGCGATCGACGAGATCGCGACGCTCAACGAACGTCACGAGGCGGGACGCGCCGGCGCGCGTTTCCATCTCGCGCATCGACGGCGGGTGTGGAGCGACGGCGAACAGCGATGGATGGGATGGGAGCGGAAGCGCGGCAAGTTGCAGGAGCTGAACCGGCTCCTGCGGGGCGCCACCGACACGACCTACCTGACCGTGGGACCCGGCGTCGGCGATCGTGGACTGTCGAAACCGCCGGAGGGCGTCCGCTACGTGATCACGCTGGACGGCGACACGCGGCTGCCCCGCGACGCGGCGGTCCGTCTGATCGGGAAGATGGCGCATCCGATCAACCAGCCGCGCCTCGATGCGCGCTCGCAGCGCGTCGTCGACGGTTACGCGATCCTGCAGCCACGGGTCACGCCGTCGCTGCCGATGGGTCGCGACGGGTCGATCTATCAGCAGGTCTTCGCGGGCCCGTCGGGCCTCGACCCCTATGCCGCGGCCGTGTCGAACGTCTACCAGGACCTGCTCGGCGAGGGGTCGTTCACCGGCAAGGGCATCTACGAGATCGACGCGTTCGAGGCGGCGCTCGCCGGTCGCGTCCCCGACAACGCGCTCTTGAGCCACGACCTGTTCGAAGGCGTGTTCGCGCGCGCCGGCCTCGCGTCGGACGTCGAGGTCATCGACGAATTCCCGTCGCGTTACGAAGTCGATGCGAAGCGCCTGCACCGATGGATTCGCGGCGACTGGCAGCTCGCGCCGTGGATCTTCGGCCACGTGACCGGTCCGCTGGCGACGCCGGCGGTGGGTCGATGGAAGATGCTCGACAACCTGCGCCGCTCGCTGATCGCGCCGTCGTTGCTCGCGGCGTTCGGCCTCTGCACCGCGCTGCCGCCGCCGGCAGCGCGGCTGGCCACGCTGCTGCTCCTCGGGTCGCTCGCGGTGCCGATGTTCATCGCGCCGCTGTACGGCTTCCTGGCGCGTCCGCCGCGCGTCTCGTTGCGCAATCATCTCGGGCGCTCCTGGTCCGACATGAAGCTCGCGTTCGCCCAGCTCGCGCTGTCGCTCTCGTTGCTGCCGGACCGTGCGTGGCGCGCGCTCGACGCCGTCGTGCGCACGCTGGTGCGCCTCTTCGTCACGCGCCGCCACCTGCTCGAGTGGACCACGGCAGCCCAGTCGTCGCGCGCGCAGCGGCTCGACGCGGTCGGCTTCTATCGCACGATGGCGGGGGGCGTCGCGCTGGTCGCGATCGGTGCGATCGCGGCGCTCGCGTGGCATCCGCCGTCGTGGCCGTTCGTCGTCCCGCTCGCCGCGTGGTGGCTCGCGAGTCCGCTCGTCGCGATGTGGGTCAGTCGTCCGCTCGTCGCAGGACCGGCCGAGACGCTGTCGACCGATGAGGCGCGCGAATTGCGGCTGATCGCCCGGAAGACGTGGCGCTTCTTCGAGACCTTCGTGACGCCGGCCGACAACATGCTGCCGCCCGACAACTTCCAGGAGGTGCCGAAGCCGGTCGTCGCACGGCGCACGTCGCCGACCAACATCGGCCTGTACTTCCTGTCGACGATCGCGGCGCGCGAGTTCGGCTGGACCGGCACGGGCGCCGCGGTCGAGCGCATCGAGGCCACGCTCGCGACGATGCGCAAGCTGCAGAAGTTCAGCGGTCACTTCTTCAACTGGTACGGGACCGAGGACCTGCGCGCGCTCGAGCCGCCTTACGTGTCGGCGGTCGACAGCGGCAACCTCGCCGGTCACCTGATCGTGCTCGCGAACGCCTGCGAGTCGTGGCGGCGGGACATCGTGTGCAGGCAGGCGCGGGCCGGCATCGACGACGCGCTGTCGCTCGTGCGCGAGGCCGCCGGGTCGTTCGTGCC
>CAXTPX010000748.1:0-2205 GCA_964246005.1 uncultured Burkholderiaceae bacterium
GACGCCGCCCCGGCACACGCCTCCTGCTTCGGCGCCTGAAGCCTCCGCGGGTCGCGCCGGCGCCGCCTCGCGACGCGAGGCCTCACCGTCTGCGTGAGCCTGCGCTCGTGAAGGCTGCCGATCCGGGACGAGGCCGTAGGCGCTCGTCTTCGCGGGCGCCTTTGCGATTCCCGAGCACTCGAACCTCGGAGACCGATCATGCACGAACTCCCGTCCTTCGCGGCCAGCGCGCCCTCCACGCTCGCGGCTCTCGCCGTCATCTGCACGTCGGCGGCGGTCTTCAGCGGCCTTTCGGGCTTCGGCTTCTCCGCCATCGGCTGCCTCAGCCTGATCGTGCTTCCGCCTCAGGTCGGGATCCCGATGCTGATGAGCCTGTCCCTCGTCACGCAGGCGTCGAGCTTCGGCAGTCTTTGGCACGAACTGCGGCGGCACACCGGTTTGTGGGACGGCGGCGACGGCGTGCTGCCGTATCTCGCCGGCGGGACGGTCGGCATGCCTGCCGGTCTCTCGATTCTCGCGTTCATCAACGCGCGTTCGCTCAACATCGTCCTTGGCGGCTTGCTCGTGACCTATTCGATCTGGTCGCTCGCCAAACCCGCCGATCTGCGGGTGAAGTCCGGCGGACCGCAGGCGCGCCGATCGTTCCTCGTCGGGATGCTCGGCGGCATCGTCGGGGGCTTCTCGGCATTCCCGGGCATGGCGGTGGTCGTCTGGAACGGTCTCGTCGGCGTCGGCAAGGAGAAGGGTCGCGCGGTGACGCAGCCTTTCATCCTGTGGATGCAGACGGTCGGGCTCGCGCTCCTGCTCGCGACCCGGCCGCAGATCTTCAGCGCCTCGTTCGCGCGCCTCTTTGCCCTGGTCCTGCCCGTGGTGCTGATCGGCACGGCCGTCGGCGTCGCCATCTACCGCAGGACCGGCGACGTGGGGTATCGCCGCATCACGTTCGCCGCGCTGGGCGTCTCGGGTCTGGGCCCGGTCGCGAAGGTCCTGATCGCGTGACGAGCCGCCGACGCCCGCGTCGGCGAGATCCCCGCGTCGATGGCGACCCCGTGCACCGATGCGCCTCGCGCCGAAGGCCGAGGCTGCAGATCCGGGCACTCCCATCCTCTGGAGCTCCCATGCGAACGATCCCCACGTCGCGGCCCGGCGGGCTGACCCGCAAGCTGTCGCTCTTCGCCGGTGTCCTCTATGCCCTCTACGCCTTCTCGACGACAGCGTCGCCGTTCGACGACGGCAACGCGGCGATCGTCGCGGTCGCTGCAGAGCCTGCGTCGCCACCGTCGCCGACCGCGTCCGCGGCGGACCAGCCGGCGGGCGCCGAAGTCCGCAGCGATTGCCTGTGCGACTGACGGTACTCGGCGCGCGTTGGCTACCTCGAGCGGCGTCGAGTGCGGGATCGGGGAAGCCGTGGCGATAAACTCGGCCTGCGGTCCGCGATTCCACGTCGGACGTCTCACGAGGCTCGCATGTCCGGCTCCACCATCGGCCATCTGTTTCGCGTCACCAACTTCGGCGAGTCCCACGGGCCCGCGATCGGTTGCGTCGTCGACGGCTGCCCGCCGGGAATGGCGCTCTCTGCCGACGACCTGCAGCACGATCTCGACCGCCGCAAGCCGGGGACGTCGCGCCATGTGACACAGCGTCGCGAAAGCGACACCGTCGAAATCCTGTCGGGCGTCTTCGAAGGTCGCACGACCGGGACGCCGATCGCGCTTCTGATCCGGAACGAGGATCAGCGCAGCAGCGACTACGCCGACATCGCGCAACGCTTTCGCCCCGGTCATGCGGACTTCACGTACTGGCACAAGTACGGCATCCGCGATCCGCGCGGCGGGGGTCGATCGTCCGCGCGGCTGACCGCGCCGATGGTCGCGGCGGGTGCCATCGCGAAGAAGTGGCTCGTCCTTCGGTACGGCACGATCGTGCGCGGCCGCATGAGCGCGCTCGGCGACGTCGTGATCCCGCTCGTGTCGTGGGACGAGGTCGGGCGCAACCCCTTCTTCGCGGCCGACGCGACGGTCGTGCCGCAACTCGAAGCGGCGATGGACGCGCTGCGCCGCGCAGGCGACTCGATCGGCGCGCGCATCGCGGTCGAGGCGATCAACGTGCCGATCGGGCTGGGCGAGCCGCTCTTCGACAAGCTCGACGCGGACATCGCGCACGCGATGATGGGCATCAACGCGGTCAAGGGCGTCGAGATCGGCG
>CAXTPX010000749.1:0-2199 GCA_964246005.1 uncultured Burkholderiaceae bacterium
TCGTTCATCTGGCCGTAGACCATCGCGACCTTCGAGTTCTCGAAGTTCTCGGCGTCGATGACGCCCGCGTCCTTCATCTCGTGATAGAAGTCGTTGCCTTCGCGCGTGCGCTCGCCGACCCCGGCGAACACCGACAGGCCCGCGTGCTCCTTCGCGATGTTGTTGATCAACTCGAGCATGTTGACCGTCTTGCCGACACCGGCGCCGCCGAACAGGCCGACCTTGCCGCCCTTCGCGAACGGACAGATCAGGTCGATGACCTTGATGCCGGTCTCGAGCAGGTCCTGCGACGGCGACAGTTCGTCGTACGCGGGCGCGCGACGATGGATGGTCGAAAACGTGTCGGACTTGATCGGGCCGACCTCGTCGATCGGGTTGCCGAGCACGTCCATGATGCGGCCGAGCGTACCCAGGCCGACCGGCACCGAGATGCCTTCGCCGGTGTTGCGGACCATCATGCCGCGCCGCAGGCCGTCGGACGATCCGAGCGCGATGCAGCGCACGACGCCGTCGCCGAGTTGCTGCTGGACTTCGAGCGTCAGCGCCGAGCCGTCCATCTTCAACGCGTCGTACACGCGCGGCATCGCGTTTCGCGGGAATTCGACGTCGACCACGGCGCCGATGCACTGGACGATCTTGCCTTCTGCCAGCACCTGCTTGTTCGTCGTTTCGACATCCATCGTTGCAGCACTCATCGCATCTTCCTCATCTCATGAAAGTCCCCGCGAACGCGGGACCCAGTGACTTCGAACTTCCGCAGCCGCTAGACCGCCGCGGCCCCCGCGACGATCTCGCTCAACTCCGTCGTGATCGCCGCCTGGCGCGTCTTGTTGTAGACGAGCTTCAGCTCGCCGATGACGCTGCCCGCGTTGTCGGTGGCCGCCTTCATCGCCACCATCCGCGCCGACTGCTCCGACGCCATGTTCTCCGACACCGCGGTGAACACCAGCGCCTCGATGTAGCGGACCATCAGGAACTCGATCACGCTCTGTGCATCGGGCTCGTACAGGTAGTCCCACGCATAGGCCTTCTTCTCTTCGGCCGTGCGCTGCATCGATTCGTCGGACAACGGCAGCAACTGCTGGACCGTCGGCTCCTGCACGATCGCGCTGACGAACCTGTTGTAGCAGAGATAGACGGCCTTCAGCCTGCCTTCCGCATACGCGTCGAGCAGCACCTTGACCGGACCGATCAGCTTTTCGAGATGCGGCGTGTCGCCCAACTGCACCGCGTTGGCGACCACCTTCACGCCGATCCGCGACAGGAAGCCAAGCCCCTTGTTGCCGATCGCGACCGCCTCGGGCTGGACGTTCTGACCCTGCAACTCGCGGATCTTGGACGTGACCGCGCGCAGCACGTTGGTGTTGAGACCGCCGCACAGACCCTTGTCGGTCGTGATGACGATGAAGCCGACGGCGCCGGCGGCGTCATGCGACTGCATGAACGGATGCGTGAACTCCGGGTTCGCCTCGGCCAGGTGCGCCGCGATGTTGCGGACCTTGTCGGCGTACGGACGTGCCTTGCGCATGCGCTCCTGCGCCTTCCGCATCTTCGACGCGGCGACCATCTCCATCGCCTTCGTGATCTTCTTGGTGTTCTCGACAGACTTGATCTTGCCGCGTATTTCTTTACCTGCTGCCATGACGGTCCTTAGTAGCTGCCCGACTTCTTGAACGCGGCGATGGCATCGGCGAGTTCTTTCTCGCTGTCCTTGTCGAGCACCTTCGTGTCGTCGATCTTGTCGAGCAATGCGCCGTTCTTCGCCCGCAACGACTTGTGCAGCCCCGCCTCGAACGGCAGCACCTGCTTGATCTCGAGGTCGTCGAAGTAGCCCTTGCTGACCGCGAACAGCGACACGGCCATCAGCGACACCGGCAGCGGCGAATACTGCGCCTGCTTCAACAGTTCGGTCACGCGCGCGCCACGGTCGAGCTGCTTGCGCGTCGCCTCGTCGAGGTCCGACGCGAACTGCGCGAATGCTGCCAGCTCGCGGTACTGCGCGAGGTCGGTCCGGATACCGCCCGACAGGCCCTTGATGACCTTCGTCTGCGCCGCACCGCCGACGCGCGACACCGAGATGCCGGCGTTGATGGCGGGACGAATGCCGGCGTTGAACAGGCTGGTCTCGAGGAAGATCTGGCCGTCGGTGATCGAGATCACGTTGGTCGGCACGAACGCGGACACGTCGCCGGCCTGCGT
>CAXTPX010000750.1:0-2195 GCA_964246005.1 uncultured Burkholderiaceae bacterium
GACCACCGCCGTCTGTCGCACCGTTCGAATCGCCTCGAACAGGCGGTTCAGGTCGTGCGCCGTCGTGTCGTCCATGAAGACCTTGATCGTTGAGAACTGGCTTCAACCTAACGGGCGCGCCTCGCCCCGACTGTCAGCCAGACAGCCATCCCGAAAAGGTCCACTGCCCTAACGGTGACCGGGCGCACCGCGGGAAGCGGGACATCGATGCGGGCGGATCGGCCTTCACGCAGCAAGGATCGGGAGATCGTCTGACCCGCAGGGGGCGCTGACCGAATGAAGGTGTCGCGAGCTTGCGATGTGCAAGACGACGGCTGCGCAACCCGCGCAGACGATATCGAACAGAGGCTCGAACCTCACCCAAGGAGATCACGATGAACCGTTTCCAGACACTGGCTGCCGCCGGCAGCATCCTGCTGGCCTGTCACTCGACCGGCTTTGCGGCGACGACGAAGGCGGACTACGACGCGGTGAAGTCCCGCGCCGAAACCGACTACAAGACGGCTTCCGATGCGTGCAAGGGCATGGCCGGCAATCCGAAAGACGTCTGCATGGCCGAAGCGAAGGCTGCCCGCACGAAGGCGACGGCGATGGCGGAAGCCGATTACAAGAACACGCCGAAGGCCCGCGCTTCCGCGAGGGACGACGTCGCGGACGCCGACTACGATGTCGCGAAGCAACGCTGCGACGCGAAGACCGGCAACGAGAAGGACGTGTGCGTGAAGGAAGCCAAGGCGGCGCAGGTCAGCGCGAAGGCCGACGCGAAGGCGATGGAGAAGTCGGCCGTTGCGCGGAACGATGCGGCAGCCGACAAGCGGGACGCCAACTACAAGGTCGCGATCGAGAAGTGCGACGCGATGGCCGGTGCCGCGAAGGATCGCTGCCAGGCCGACGCCAGGTCGACGTACGGCAAGTAGGCGCCAAGGCTGCGGCGCGGCCCGCCGGAGGCCGCTGCCGCACCCCTTCGAACCCAGCGTCGTCCGATGTGCGTGGCGGGGTGGTCATGCGAGTCTCCATCCCTTTCGACGGAGTCCGACATGACCGATCCCCGCAACATCGCGCACGACAAGAAGGTCCAGCAAGAGAAGAAACATCATCACGAAGAGATCGCGCCGGGTGCGGAGCACGCGCCGCAACCGGGCAGGAAGCCGCACCTGCGCGAGCAGGAGTCGAGCACCACGTCCGACGATGCAGGACAGACCGGCTCCGAGGCGTGACGCGATGACCCCGGGCTCCCGGCCGGTTGCGAAGCGCGACGACGGACTTCCGCGTCCGATCGCAGCGACGCTCGCCACGGCGGCCTATGTCGTGCCGTACGTTCTCAGTCGCTCGACCACGCCGAGCCCGGATCATCCGCGCGTTTTCTTCTGGTATCGATGGCTGAAGAAGCCGGCGATCAAGCCGCCCGATGTCGCGATTCCGTTGGCGTGGGTCGCCATCGAGACAGGGCTCGCGTTCGCCGGGTATCGGTTGCTGCGCGCTTCGCCCTCGCCGGCGCGCTCGCGCGCTCTGGCGCTTCTCGCCGGCAACGTCCTCGGCATCGGCGGCTGGAGCCGCCTGTTCTTCGGCGGACGCAGTCTCCCGGTGAGCACCGTGGCGGCCGCTGCGCTGGGTGTCGGCGCAGCGGCTTACGTCCACGAGGCGCGCCAGGTCGACCCGCCCGCCGCCGCTGCCGGCGTGCCGCTGGTCGCGTGGGTCTGCTTCGCGACGGTCCTCACCGCGGCGCTCTGGCGCCGCAACCGCTGAGCCGTCGGTCGATCGTCCACTCCGAAAGTTCATGCAGACCAGGCCGCTGAAGGCGCTCCTCCTCGATATCGACGGCACGCTGCTCGACAGCAACGATGCGCATACCGACGCGTGGGTCGAGGCGCTCGCGCACCACGGGCATTCGGTTCCTCGCGACCAGGTGCGGCCGTTGATCGGCATGGGCGGCGACAAGATGCTCGATCGGATGGCGGGGCTCGCCGAGGATTCGGAGCAGGCCAAGGCGATCTCGACCGAGCGTCGCGACCGCGTCAGCGCGCACCTCGACGGACTGTCGCCGACCAGCGGCGCCCGCGCGCTGCTCGAACGCCTGTCGACGCTCGGCCTGCGGCTGGTCGTCGCCACGTCGGCCACCGGCGAGGAGCTCGAGGGATTGTTGCGCCAGGCCAGGATCGACGACCTGATCGACGCGGCATCGACGTCGAACGATG
>CAXTPX010000751.1:0-2191 GCA_964246005.1 uncultured Burkholderiaceae bacterium
CGCAACGCGTGCACGGCGCGTTCGTCGCCGACGAGGAGGTCCACGCGGTCGTCGAGTACCTGAAGAAGCAGACGGCGGCGCAGGGCGGCCCGACCTACATCGAAGGGATCCTAGAAGGCGGGACGCTCGGCGATGGCGACGAGGCCGCGAAGGACGGATCGGCAGGCGAGGGTCGCGGTGGCGAGGCCGATGCGCTGTACGACGAAGCCGCCGCGATCGTGCTGAAGGACCGTCGCGCCTCGATCTCGTACGTGCAGCGAAAGCTCCGCATCGGCTACAACCGCGCTGCGCGACTGCTGGAAGACATGGAGAAGGCCGGCCTCGTCTCGGCGCTGCAGTCGAACGGCAACCGCGAGATCCTGGTGCCGGCGTCGGGGGGCGAATGATGCGAAGGTACGAAAACGACACCGTCGTTCCCGCGCACGCCGGAACGCAGCGACGTCGGGTGTCAACAGGTGGACCGGGCAACGACACTGGGTTCCCGCCCCGGATCAAGTCCGGGCCAGGCTCCGCGCGGGAACGACGGTGGCTCCAATTGTTTTCTGCCGCCCTGGTCCTGTACCTCACCAGCGCTCCGGCCTTCGCAACCGCGCTCGACGATCTCCACAACTTCGCGACCCAGACGAGGTCGGCCAGCGGCAGCTTCACGCAGCGGGTCGTGTCGCGGACGCAGAAGGCGTCGCAACCGGCGAGCGGCGACTTCGTGTTCGCACGGCCCGGCAGGTTCCGCTGGACCTACCGAAAGCCGTACGACCAGGTGCTCGTCGCAGACGGCGAGAAGCTGTCGATCTACGACAAGGACCTGAATCAGGTCACGGTTCGCAAGCTCGGCGACGCGCTCGGCAGCACGCCGGCGGCGATCCTGTTCGGCGCCGGCGACATCGACCAGAGTTTCGAGCTTCGGGACACCGGTACGCGCAACGGCATCGCGTGGCTCGAAGCGACGCCGAAGAGCCGCGACACCACGTTCGAGAAGATCTCGATCGGCTTTCGCAACGGCGAGCTCGCCGCGATGGAACTGCGCGACGCGCTCGGGCAGATCACGATGCTCGAGTTCAGCAACGTCCAACGCAATCCGAAGGTCGATGCATCGACCTTCGCGTTCACGCCGCCTGCGGGGGCGGACGTGTTGAACAACTAGTCCACCGGGGAGGCCCGTGCCCTGGCGAGGACGTGCAGCAGCTTCTTTGCGAGCTGCGCCTTGGTATACGGCTTGACCAGCAGCTCGACATCCGCGTCGAGTCGCCCGTGCCGGTCGATCGCGCCGGCGGCATAATCGGACGTGAACAGCACGGCGAGTCGGGGGTGCCGCGATCGCGCATGCTTCGCGAGATCGAGGCTCTTCAGCGCACCGGGCATCACGACGTCGGTGAAGAGGAGATCGATCGGCACGCCGCTTTCGACGATGTCCAGTGCTTCTCTCGCATCGTTCGCCGTCAGCGTCCGGTAGCCCAGCTCTTTCAACAGGTCGACGACCGTCTGGCGCACCGCCTCGTCGTCCTCCGCGACGAGCACGGTTTCCTGACCGCCCCGCGGCGCCTCCGTTTCGATGTCCGGGACGGTCTCCTCGGGGGCCTCGCTGCGCGGCAGGAAGAGCGCGACGGTGGTGCCGCGTCCGACCTCGCTGTCGATGCGCACGTGGCCGCCCGATTGATGGACGAAACCATGAACCATCGACAGGCCGAGGCCCGTCCCCTCGCCGGGCGCCTTGGTGGAGAAGAACGGCTCGAACACCTGCGCGAGGACGGCCGGCGTCATCCCTCGCCCGGTGTCGCGCACGGCGACCCGCACGTATTCGCCGGGCTTCAGTTCGAGGTCCTGCCCCGCCTGCGACGCCTCGATGACGGCGTTGTCGACCTCGATCGTCAGGCGCCCCGACCGGCTCATCGCATCGCGCGCGTTGATCGCGAGGTTGAGCAGCGCGTTCTCGGTCTGGACCGGGTCGACGAAGCTGTTCCAGAGACGGGGACCCACGCTCGTCTCGAGGGCGACGCCGCCGCCGAGCGCCTGTCGCAACAGATCGTCCATGCCGGCGACGAAGCGGCCGAGGTGGATCACGCGCGGCTGCAGGGGCTGTCGCCGGCTGAACGCGAGCAACTGGCTCGCGAGCCTGCCGCCGCGCTGGGTCGCGCCGGGTGCGTTGTTGAGATGACGCCGGGACGGCGCGTGCTCGTCGAGATGCCGGTCGAGC
>CAXTPX010000752.1:0-2191 GCA_964246005.1 uncultured Burkholderiaceae bacterium
GGATGCGGATGCCGAGCAGTACGTCACCGACTTCCGCGCGGCGATGGACGCGGGCAGGCTGACCGTCGACCCGGTGCTGTCGAACTTCAAGAGCAAGTACGCGGTCGACTGGATGCCGTTCCTGAACCGCAAGTGGACGGACTCGGCCGACACTGCCGTGCCGATGACGGAACTGAAGCGCATCGGCGCGCGTATCACCGCGTTGCCGGCGAACTTCAAGCCGCATCCGCTGGTCGAGAAGGTGATCGCCGACCGCGCGAAGATGGCGCGCGGCGAGCAGATGCTCGACTGGGGCATGGGCGAACATCTCGCGCTCGCGTCGCTGGTCGCATCGGGCTTCGCGGTGCGCCTTACCGGACAGGACTCGGGTCGCGGGACGTTCACGCACCGGCACGCGGTGCTGCACGACCAGAATCGCGAGCGCTTCGACGCCGGTACGTACATTCCGCTGCAGAACGTGTCGGACGGCCAGGCGCCGTTCACGATCATCGACTCGGTGTTGTCCGAAGAGGCCGTGCTCGCGTTCGAATACGGCTACTCGTCGGCCGAGCCGAACACGTTGGTGATCTGGGAAGCGCAGTTCGGTGATTTCGTCAATGGCGCGCAGGTCGTGATCGATCAGTTCATCTCGTCGGGCGAGGTCAAGTGGGGTCGCGTGTCGGGCCTGACGATGATGCTGCCGCACGGCTACGAAGGGCAGGGTCCGGAGCATTCGTCGGCGCGTCCCGAACGCTTCCTGCAACTGTGCGCCGACAACAACATGCAGGTGGTGCAGCCGACGACCCCGGCCCAGGTCTTCCATCTGTTGCGACGGCAAATGATTCGGCTCTTCAGGAAGCCGCTGGTGATCCTGACGCCGAAGTCGCTGCTTCGTCACAAGGAAGCCGTGTCCGACCTGCACGACCTGTCGCGTGGCGGCTTCCAGACCGTGCTCCCGGAGACGGCCGAGCTCGACAGCAAGAAGGTCAAGCGCGTGATCGTCTGCTCGGGCAAGGTCTACTACGAGTTGCGCACCGCGCGTGGCGATCGGGAGGACACCGCGATCCTGCGGCTCGAGCAGCTCTATCCGTTCCCGCACAAGGCCTTCGCGAACGAGCTCAAGAAATATCCGCATGCCACCGAGGTCGTGTGGTGCCAGGACGAGCCGCAGAATCAGGGCGCCTGGTTCCAGATCCAGCACAACCTGCTCGAGAACCTCGACGACGCGCAGAAGCTTTCGTACGCCGGACGTCCCGCGTCGGCGTCGCCCGCGGTCGGTTACTACGCGAAGCACAACGAGCAGCAGAAGGCGCTGATCCAGTCGGCGTTCGGACGGGCTCGCGGATTGGTCCTCGGCAAGTAGGCACGTCGTTCCCGCGAAGGCGGGCCAGCGGCGTTTGCTGCAATCTCGACCTGCAGACGACACTGGGTTCCCGCCTGCGCGGGAACGACGGAATCAACGCGGCGTTCGAACAACAACAACGGAGTCCTGCATGGCCCTCATCGAAGTCAAAGTCCCGCAACTGTCCGAGTCGGTCTCGGAAGCGACCCTGCTGCAGTGGAAGAAGAAGACGGGCGACGCGGTTGCGCGGGACGAGGTGCTGGTCGAGATCGAGACCGACAAGGTGGTACTCGAAGTGCCGGCCTCGTCGGCCGGCGTGATGGGCGAGATCGTGATGGCCGACGGCAGCACCGTGGCGTCGGACCAGGTCATCGGGCGCATCGACACCGAAGGCAAGGGCGGTGACGTCGCTGCGGCCCCGGCAGCCGCTCCACCGGCCGCTCCGGCCGCGGCGCCCGCACCGCAGGCAGCAGCGCCCGCAGCGACGTCACCGTCCGGCGCGCCGATCGCGATGCCCGCGGCGGCGAAGATCCTCGCCGAGAACGATCTTTCGGGCAGTCAGGTGGCCGGGACCGGCCGGGATGGACGCATCACGAAGGGCGATGCGCTCGGCGCCGTCGCTTCGGCTGCTGCCAAGCCTGCCGAACGTCCGCCGGCGACCAACCTGACGTCGACGCGCGCGCCGACACCGGCCAGCGTCACGGCGAACCTGACCGGCGATGCGATGCTGGAAGGCCGCACCGAGCAGCGCGTGCCGATGTCACGCCTGCGGCAACGCGTGGCAGAACGTCTCCTGCAGTCGCAAGCCAGCGCGGCGATCCTGACGACCTTCAACGAGGTCAACATGGCGCCGGTGATGGAGATGCGCAC
>CAXTPX010000753.1:0-2183 GCA_964246005.1 uncultured Burkholderiaceae bacterium
CATGCGCTCGAGCCAGCCGAGCGGCGTGCTCATGCCGAGCAGCAGCGTCAGCTCCGCGTGTTCCATCACGCGCGACTGGATGAAGATCGTCGAACGTTCGGGGTCGAGGCCGGCAGCGAGCCAGTCGACCAGCATGTCCCACACGCTCTTCTCGATGATGTCGACTTCGTCGTACGCGGTCGTCAGCGCATGCCAGTCGGCCACGAAGAAGAAGCACGGGTACTCGCTCTGCAGGCGGACCCAGTTCTTCAGTGCCCCGTGGTAATGGCCGATGTGCATCGCGCCGGTGGGGCGCATGCCGGATAGGACGCGTTCGCTTGCCATGACGCTGGTCTCGTCTCGTGATGCGGGTGGTACGGGCCTACAGCAGCGGCGATGCGATCAGCAGCGTCACGGTCCGAAGACCGTTGACGATCGGCGTCATCCACACGTTGAGGACGCCGGTCGCGACCAGCGCCAGCACGACGAAGAAGCCGTACGGCTCGATGCGGCCGTAGGCGATGCTCGCGCGAAGCGGCAGTACGCCCATGAGGACGCGGCCTCCGTCGAGCGGCGGCACCGGCACGAGATTGAACGCGGCGACGACACAGTTGACGAGCACGCCGGCGTGGACCACCTCGTCGATGTACGGCTCGCGGAGGCCGACGCGTGCAGCGACGATGGCCACGATCACCCACAGCAGCGCCTGGACCAGGTTCGACACCGGACCCGCGAGCGCGACCCAGATCATGTCGCGCTTCGGATCGCGCAGGTTCGCGAAGTTGACGGGGACCGGCTTCGCGTAGCCGAAGATGAAACCGAACGGAAGGAACGCCAGCACCAGCGGCATCACGATCGTCCCGATCGGGTCGATGTGCTTCAGCGGATTGAGGGTGACGCGTCCTTGCAGGTAGGCGGTTGCATCGCCGAAGTAGCGGGCGACATAGCCGTGCGCGGCTTCGTGGAGGGTGATGGCGAAGATGACCGGAATGGCATAGATCGTGATCGTCTGGATGATGTCATTCATGACGCATTCTACCCAGTGGGTCGCCGGCCTTCGGGCGGGACGAGCGCTTCATTCGACGGTCGACGACTCGAGCCCGAACGGCGCCAGGTCGCCGAGTCCGGCCCGGATCAACTGCGGCGCGGCGCCGGTGAGGTCGATCACGGTCGACGGCTCGATGCCGCAGGCGCCGCCGTCGATCACGAGGTCGAGCAGATGCTCGAGTTGCCCGCGAATCTCCGGGCCGTCGTTGAGGGGCACCGATTCGCCGGGCATGATCAACGTGGTCGACAGCAACGGCCCGCCGATCTCGTGCAGCAACGCTTGCGTGATCGCGTTCTGCGGGACGCGCAGTCCGATCGTCTTCCGCGACGGATGCGAGACCCGCTTCGGCACTTCGCGCGTGGCGGGCAGGATGAACACGTAGGGGCCGGGCGTCGTCGACTTCAGCAGGCGGTACTGCACGTTGTCGACCTGCGCGTATTGCGCGATCTCGGACAGGTCGCGACACAGGAGCGCGAGATGATGCTTGTCGTCGATGCCGCGGATGCGACGCAGCCGCGTCACCGCGTCCTTGTCGTCGAGCTGGCAGGCGATCGCATAGCAGGAGTCGGTCGGCAGTGCGATCACGCCACCGTCGCGCACGATCTGCGCGGCCTGCTTGATCAGGCGAGGCTGCGGATTGTCGGGATGCGGTGCGAAATATTGGGACATCGGATGACCTGCTCGAAGCCGATCGTGCGGCTCGATTCGTTGAGGGGGCGGAAGAGTGCGTCTTCAACGCACGCTTGCCGACGCTCGCCGACCGCGGCGGCCTCGACCTGCGTACGCGAAGCGTCACCAGTCGTGCCAGACCGGCACGACGGAGTCGGGAAGCGGCGGCAGCGTGCCGAGGTCGTAACGACTCTCCTCGGGCCCGTGGAAGTCGGAGCCGCGCGATGCGAGGAAACCGAACTCCTTCGCATAGCTCGCGAAGCGCCGGAACTGATCGGCGCTATGGCTGCCGGTGACGACCTCGATCGCCTCGCCGCCCATCGCCTTGAACTGGGCGAAGAGTTCGCGCAATTCGGCGTCGTTCAACCGATAGCGACCCGGATGCGCGATCACCGCGACGCCGCCCGACGCGTGGATCCAGCCGACGGCGTCGTCGAGCGAGGCCCACACCACCGGCACGTAGCCGGGCTTGCCCGCGACCAGGTAC
>CAXTPX010000754.1:0-2181 GCA_964246005.1 uncultured Burkholderiaceae bacterium
TCACTCTACTACTTCGTCGGCATCGACACCGCCCGCTCCAAGAAGCCGGTCATGCCGGGCGACCAGATGATGCTGGACGTGAAGCTGACGCGCTCGTTGCGTGGCATGTGGAAGTACGCGGCCACGGCGACCGTCGACGGACACCTGTGCGCCGAAGCCGAGCTGATGTGCGCCTACAAGCTGGCGCCTGCAGCTGACTAGTTCCCCGATGCCGGAGGCGAAGACGAGGCTGCATCCGACCGCGCTGATCGATCCGCGAGCGGAGCTGGCGGTCGATGTCGAGGTCGGCCCGTACTGCGTGATCGGGCCGCATGTCACGATCGGCGAAGGGTGCGTCATCGCCTCGCATGTCGTGATCGAAGGGCACACCACGATCGGCCGGCGCAACCGCATCGCGCCGTTCAACTCGATCGGCGGCGTGCCGCAGGACAAGAAGTACGCGGGCGAGCCGACCCGTCTCGAGATCGGCGACGACAACGTCATCCGCGAGTACGGGACGTTCAACATCGGCACGGTCCAGGGCGGCGGCGTCACGCGCATCGGCAACGACAACTGGCTGATGGGCTACATCCACATCGCGCACGACTGCATCGTCGGCGACCACACGATCTTCGCGAACAAGGCGCAGATCGCCGGGCACGTCGAGGTCGGCGACTGGGTGATCTTCGGCGGCGATTCGGGCGCTCACCAGTTCGTTCGCATCGGCGCGCACGCGTTCACCGGCATCGGCACGCTGCTGCGGCAGGATGTGCCGCCGTTCATGATGGTCGCCGGCGAGCCGCCCGCGCCGCACGGCATCAACGTCGAAGGGCTGAAGCGGCGCGGCTTCGAAGGGCCGACGATCGCAGCGCTGCGCGCTGCCTACAAGTCGTTGTATCGCAGCGGGCTCACGCTCGACGAGGCGCGGAAGGCGATCGAAGCGCAGGCCGTCGAGGTGCAGGCGCTCGCGGCGGGCGATGCCGCCGCGACCGTCGATGCGTTGCGCCTCCTGAACGCCTTTCTCGGCTCGGCCACGCGCGGCATCGTGCGTTGATCGATGCGCTGACCCCATGCGCTGATCCCATGCGTCCCGCGAAGTCGAAGCGATGAGCGTCCCGGTCGCCATGGTGGCGGGCGAGGCGTCCGGCGATCTGCTCGCGTCGCTGCTGCTCGCGCCGTTGCGACGTCGTGTCGCCGAACTCGCCGCATTCGGCATCGGCGGGCCGAGGATGGTGGCCGAGGGCTTTCGCGCGGACTGGCCGGTCGACAAGCTCGCGGTGCGCGGCTACGTCGAAGTGCTGCGGCACTACCGGGAGATCGCCGGCATCCGCCGCCAACTGACGCGGCGGCTCCTCGCGACGCCGCCGGCCGCGTTCATCGGCATCGACGCCCCGGACTTCAATCTGGATCTCGAAGTCCGGCTGCGCGAGACCTGGCGCGGGCAGGGCAGGCCGGTGGTCCATTTCATCGGCCCGTCGATCTGGGCATGGCGCGGCAAGCGCATCGCCAAGATCGCTCGCGCCGTGGATCACATCCTCGTGCTGTTTCCGTTCGAGGCGAAGATCTACGCCGACGCCGGCATCGCCGCGACCTACGTCGGTCATCCGCTCGCCGACGTGATCCCGCTCGTACCCGACCGTGACGCCGCCCGCGCGTCACTGGGTCTCGCCGAAGCAGGTAGGGTCGTCGCGTTGCTGCCCGGCAGCCGCCTCTCGGAGATCGAGTACATGGCGGCCACGTTCCTCGGCACGGCGGCGCTGATGCTGACCCGTGAACCGACGCTGCGCTTCGTCGTGCCGATGGCGGGTAGTGCCGCCCGCGCCGCGTTCGATGCGATCCGGCTGAAACATCACCCCGAATTGCCGCTCGTGATCGCCGACGGCGGCTCGCACGCCGCGCTCGCCGCCGCCGACGCGGTCCTGGTCGCGAGCGGTACCGCGACGCTCGAGACGGCGCTCTTCAAGCGACCGATGGTGATCGCGTACAAGATGGCGGCGTTGTCCGCGATGCTGATGCGGCGCATGGGATACGTGCCGTGGGTCGGCCTGCCCAACATCCTCGCGCGCGAGTCGCTCGTGCCCGAGCTGCTGCAGGACGACGCGACGCCGACGGCGCTGGCCGCCGCGCTGTTCGTCCAGCTCGACGACGACGCCAACCGCCTGCGCCTCGAAGCGCGCTTCACCGCGATGCACGAGAGCCTGC
>CAXTPX010000755.1:0-2177 GCA_964246005.1 uncultured Burkholderiaceae bacterium
CCAGGCGGCCTACGACTTCCTCGACAGCGCGATCGAGAAGACGCCGAACAATCCCGACCTGCTGTACGACTTCGGAATGACGGCCGAGAAGCTCGGCCGCTTCGAGGTGCTGGAGAACGCGATGCGCAGCGTGATCCGCGTGCGCCCGGACAACGCGCAGGCGTACAACGCGCTCGGCTACACGCTGGCCGACCGCAACGAGCGGCTCGACGAGGCGCAGGTGCTGATCGAGAAGGCGAATGCGCTGTCCCCGAACGACGCGTCGATCCTCGACAGTCTCGGCTGGGTCCAGTACCGCCTCGGCAACAACGGCGCGGCCCTGCAGAACCTCGAACACGCGTACAAGCTCCGCGGCGACGCGGAGATCGCCGTGCACCTGGGCGAGGTCCTGTGGGTCAGCGGCCGCGCGGCCGATGCCGAGCGCGCCTGGCGCGAAGCCAGCATCAAGGAACCGCAGAACGCCGCGCTCCAGCAGACACTGACCCGCTTCAACGTGCAGATCGGCAAGCGATAGTTGATCGATGGCCGATTGTTGACTCCGGCACCGTCGTTCCCGCGCACGCGGGAATCCAGTGTCGTCGCTCGGTTTTCGTACTGGCGCAGCACGACGCTGGGTTCCCGCATTCGCGGGAATGACGAGGCCTGCGTATGAGCATCGTCCGTCGCACTGCGAGAAGGGCGTGCCTCCGGTCGGTGTTGGTCTTGTCGCTCATGACGACCGGCTGTGCCTCGTTGCCGCCTGCCGCGCTCGAACGGACCGCCACCGGCGACACCATCGAAGGCCGCATCTCGGTTCGCTACAAGTCGCTTGCCACCGACAAGGAGGAGGCGCTGTCCGGCCGCTTCGTCTGGACGGCCAGCGGCGACGATCTCGAACTGAGCCTGCTCGACCCGCTCGGCCAGACCGTCGCGCTGATCCGCTCGTCGACGGCGCACTCGTCGATCACGTTTCGGGATGGTCGGCAGGTGGACGGCGACACGCCCGAGTCGGTGACGCAGCAGACGCTGGGGTGGACCGTGCCGCTGCACGGACTGCGCTACTGGCTCGAAGGCCAGTCCGACCCCGACAGCGAAGTGTCGACCTCGACCGACGGCCGCATCCGGCAGGACAACTGGTCGATCCGCTTCTCGGCGGGCGAGCCGCTGCCGAAACGGATCGACCTGTACTACCCGGGCCCACCGACAGAGATCGACCTGCGCCTGGTCGTCGATCAGCGAGGCACGTCGTGACGCCAGGCAGCGCGTGACGGCCAACGTCTACCTCGCGCCGGCGAAGCTCAACCTCTTCCTGCACGTCGTCGGCCGGCGCGCCGATGGTTACCACCTGATCCAGAGCGTCTTTCGCCTGATCGACCTCGCCGACCGGCTGACCATCGTCACGACAGGCGATGGTGTCGTCGCCCGCGCCAATGACGTGCCGGGCGTCGCCGAGGATGACGATCTTGCGATCCGTGCCGCTCGCGCCTTGAAGGCGGCATCGGGTTGCCGAGCCGGCGCGACGATCGCGATCGAGAAGCGCATTCCGATGGGCGGCGGACTCGGCGGCGGCAGTTCGGACGCCGCGAGCGTACTGCTCGCGCTCAATCGGCTGTGGCACCTCGACTGGCCTTGCAGCCGCCTGATGGCGCTCGGCGCCCGCCTCGGTGCCGACGTGCCGTTCTTCATCGGCGGCACCAACGCGTTCGTCGAGGGAATCGGCGAACGGTTGACCCCGATCGCGTTGCCGAACGCGCACTACGCGGTCGTGCATCCCGGCGTCTCCGTGCCGACATCCCTGATCTTCGGCGCGCCCGAATTGACAAGAGACACCGAACTCATCAAACTCGCGGGCTTTTCGGAGAGCGGCTCGGTCCCCCCGGCGCTGGCGCAAAACGACGGCGGTCCGGACTACCGCAACGATCTCGAAGCTCCGGCGGCACGCCGATTCGATGCGATCCGCGAGGCGCTTTCATGGCTGTCGCGGGATATCGGCGGCGAGTGGACCGGTGCACGCGGATCAGCACGCATGAGCGGTTCGGGCGCCTGCGTCTTTCGCGAGTTCGACAGTACTCACGATGCGCTGGCCTGCATCGCAGCGCTGCCTCCGAAATGGTCAGGCTGGGCGGTATGCGGGATGAGCGACCATCCGTTGAAAGGCTACTGCGTCGACTGAACAAGCGCGCGGGCGCAGGGCGCAG
>CAXTPX010000756.1:0-2174 GCA_964246005.1 uncultured Burkholderiaceae bacterium
CAGCATCGGGCCGGCCTGGGCGTCCATGCCGCCGTAGAACACGACGTCGGGCTTCTCGCTCTTGACCTTGGTCAGGATGGCCTGGAAGTCGGTCGCGTTGTTGTTCGTGTGTTCGGTGCCGACTACCTTGGCGCCCGCCTTGACGGCGCCCTTCTTGAACTCGTCGGCGACGCCCTGGCCGTAGGCCGTGGCGTCGTCGATGATCGCGACGGTCTTCGCATGCAGCGTCGTGGCCGCGTACTTGCCCAGCGTGCCGCCGAGCTGGCCGTCGTTCGCGCAGACGCGGAACGCCGTCTTGAAGCCCTGCTGCGTGTACTTGGGGTTGGTCGCCGACGGCGAGATCTGCGGGATGCCGGCGTCGGAATAGATCTTCGAGGCCGGGATCGTCGTGCCCGAATTCAGGTGGCCGATCACGCCGTTGACCTTCGCGTCGACCAGCTTCTGCGCGGCGGCGGTGCCCTGCTTCGGATCGGCCGCGTCGTCTTCCTTCAGCAGCTCGAACTTGACCTTCTTGCCGTTGATCATCGTGCCCTTGGCGTTCAGGTCGTCGATCGCCATCTGCGCGCCGTTCTCGTTGTCCTTGCCGAGGTGGGCGATGTTTCCGGAGATCGGACCGACGTGGCCGATCTTGACGACTTCGTCATCAGCAAATGCAGGGGCGCTGGCGACGAACGTGCTCGCGATGGCAACGCACAGGACTTTGTGCTGAGCTTTCATTGGGTGGAACTCCCGGGTGAAGGATGTTGATCGAGTGTTGTCGCGGTTCGAACGGGAGGCGCTGCCTCTCCAGCGGACGCGCCAAATTACACGAAACGCCGACGCAATAATAGTCACGCGGCGCCGCGCGAACCGCGCCGCCGATCGCGTCGGTAGTAACCCTCGGTGTCGAACTGGGGCCGTCCGGCCCGGCGAGCGAAGCGCGAGCGGCCGCTTAGAATCGGCTCGCCACGCCGACCGAACGATCGTTCGTTCGCTGGATGACCAAGGACTCCCGAATGCATTTCGATTTCGCGCTCGACCCGGCGCCCCGCCCTCCGCTGCGCAACGCCATCGATGCACTGACCCGGCCGCCCGAAGCCGACTGCGTGAACGCGCTGCTCGAGGCGGCATCGCAGTCGGCGGCATCCCTCGAACGCATCGGCGCCGACGCGGCGCGCCTCGTCGAGACCTTGCGCGGCAAGCGCGTGAAGGCCGGCGGCGTCGACGCGCTGATGCGCGAGTTCTCGCTGTCGTCCGACGAAGGCGTCGCGTTGATGTGCCTCGCCGAAGCGCTCCTGCGCATCCCGGACCGTGGCACGCGCGACGTGCTGATCCGCGACAAGATCGGCGGCGGTGACTGGAACGCGCACATCGGGCAGAGCCCGTCGCTGTTCGTCAACGCCGCGGCCTGGGGCCTCGTCGTCACGGGCCGCCTCGTGTCGACGCACAGTGCGAACGGCCTCTCGGCGTCGCTGACGCGTATCGTCGCGCGCGGCGGCGAGCCGCTGATCCGCAAGGGCGTCGACCTCGCAATGCGCATGCTCGGTCGTCAGTTCGTGACCGGCGAGACGATCGAGGATGCGATCGCCAACGGCCGCGACAACCGGCGGCGCGGCTATCGCTATTCGTACGACATGCTCGGCGAAGCGGCGCTGACCGCGCACGATGCCGAGCGCTACCTGGCGTCGTACCGACATGCGATCGAAGCGATCGGCGAGTCCGCCGGCGCGCGGACGGGTACCGTGCGCACGCGACCCGGCATCTCGATCAAGCTGTCGGCGCTGCATCCGCGCTACAGCCGCGCGACGCGCGGTCGCGTGATGCGCGAGCTGCTGCCGATCGCGAAGGAGCTCGCCCTGTCGGCCAAGCGTCACGACATCGGTCTCAATATCGACGCCGAAGAGTCCGAGCGGCTCGACCTGTCGCTCGACCTGCTCGAAGCGCTCGCGGAGGATCGCGACCTCGATGGTTGGGACGGCCTCGGCTTCGTGATCCAGGCATACCAGAAGCGGGCGCCCGCGGTCATCGCGTTCGTGGCCGACCTGTCGCGTCGCACCGGCGCGCGCTCGAATGGCGAGCGTCCACGCAGCCTGATGGTCCGGCTCGTCAAGGGTGCGTACTGGGACTCGGAGATCAAGCGCGCGCAGGTCGAGGGCCAGAGCGGCTATCCGGTGTACACGCGAAAGGCGCACACC
>CAXTPX010000757.1:0-2174 GCA_964246005.1 uncultured Burkholderiaceae bacterium
CCGCTCGCGATGACCGGCACCGTCACGTTCTGCGCGAGCTTCAGCGTCGCGTCGATGTTGATGCCCGACAGCATGCCGTCGCGGCCGATGTCGGTGTAGATGATCGCCTCGACGCCGTAGCCTTCGAACTTCTTCGCGAGATCGACGACCTCGTGGCCGGTGAGCTTCGACCATCCGTCGGTGGCGACCTTGCCCTCGCGCGCATCGAGCCCGACGATGATCTGGCCGGGAAACGCGCCGCAGGCATCGTGCAGGAAGCCGGGGTTCTTGACGGCAGCCGTGCCGATGATGACGTACGCGATGCCGTCGTCGAGATAGCGCTCGATCGTGTCGAGATCGCGGATGCCGCCACCGAGCTGGACCGGAATGCTGCCGCCGACCGCATCGATGATCGCCTTCACGGCGGCTTCGTTGCGCGGTCGCCCTGATACGGCGCCGTTCAGGTCGACCAGGTGCAGTCGGCGGGCGCCCTGCTCCACCCAATGTCGCGCCATCGCCGCGGGGTCATCCGAGAAGATGGTCGCGTCGTTCATGTCGCCCTGCTTCAGACGAACGCAGTGGCCGTCTTTCAGGTCGATCGCGGGGATCAGCAGCATGGGGGACGACGCATGGAAGAGTGGTGGTGCGCGGGAGTCAAGCGCACGTCCGGCGCCGCGTGACCAGCGGTCCACCGTTGGTGAACAACACTACGGATTCCATGTGACGAAGTTTCGATAGAGCGCGAGACCGGCCGCGGCGCTCTTCTCGGGATGGAATTGGGTGGCGAAAATATTATCCCGGGCGATGGCTGCGGTAAAGGGCAGCCCGTAGACGGTCGTCCCGGCACGCTCTGCGTCGTTGACGAGACGCACATGGTAGCTGTGAACGAAATAGAACCAGGCGTCGTCGTCGATGCCGGCCCACATCGGATGCGGCGCGCGGCCGTCGTCGGCCTGCCGGACCCGGTTCCAGCCCATGTGCGGCACCTTCAACGGTCGCGGCTTCTCGCCCTTGCGCGTCGATTCGTCGGCCAGGGGATCGAAGCGCACGCAGCGTCCGGCAATCAGCCCGAGGCCCGCGGTCGGCGTGCCGTCGGCGCTCTCGTCGCTCGAGTCCGCCAGCATCTGCTCGCCGATGCAGACGCCGAGGAGCGGCTTCTTGGCGGCGCACGCGAGCAGCGTGTCGACGAGACCGGTCTCGTTCAGGTGGCGCATGCAGTCGGGCATCGCGCCCTGGCCCGGCAGCACGAGCCGGTCGGCGGCCTCCAGGTCGGCCGCGCGCGACGAGATGCGCACGTCGGCTTCGGGCGCGACGTGACGCAGCGCCTGCGCGACGCTGCGCAGGTTGCCCATCCCGTAGTCGACGATGACGATGGACGACATTGAGGAAGACCGACGATGACGCGCGGCTGCACCACGCGCAGGTCAGTCGATCAGAGACTGCCCTTCGTGCTCGGAATCACGTCGGCCATCCGTGTATCGCGCTCGGCCGCCATTCGCAGCGCACGGCCGAAGGCCTTGAAGACCGTCTCGCATTGATGATGTGCGTTCTCGCCGCGCAGGTTGTCGACGTGCAGCGTGACCTGCGCGTGATTGACGAAGCCCTGGAAGAACTCGTGCACGAGGTCGACATCGAAGCTGCCGATCATCGCGCGCGTGAACGGCACATGCCATACCAGTTCGGGACGGCCCGAGAAATCGATCACCACTCGTGACAGCGCCTCGTCGAGCGGCACGTACGCATGGCCGTAGCGCCGCACGCCCTTCTTGTCGCCGATCGCCCGCGCCACCGCCTGGCCGAGGGTGATGCCGATGTCCTCGACCGTGTGATGCGCATCGATGTGCAGGTCGCCGACCGCTTCGATGTCGAGGTCGACGAGGCCGTGGCGGGCGATCTGGTCGAGCATGTGGTCGAGGAACGCGACGCCCGTCGCGAGCTTCGCGTGGCCGGTGCCGTCGAGGTCGACGCTGACCGAGATCTTCGTCTCGGCCGTATTGCGATCGACGCTTGCGCGGCGCAGGCCGAGGGTCGACGTGAGGATGGCAGGCTCGAGGGCTGCGTTCATTGCGGGAGGACTTCTTCGAGTGACGAGGCGAGGGCCTCGAGGAACGACGCGTTCTCTTCGGGCGTCGAAACCGTAACACGCAGGGCATTGACGCACAACGGATGGCCGTGCGACACGTCCTTGACCAGGC
>CAXTPX010000758.1:0-2173 GCA_964246005.1 uncultured Burkholderiaceae bacterium
GCATCCTGCGCGCGCCCGACAAGGTCTTCGCGGTTCGCAACTGGTTGTCGCTGCTGACCTATGCCTCGGTCTTCCAGGGTGCGTTCTATTGCGTCACGCGTGCCGGCGAGCTCGATCGCAGCCTGCGCTGGATGTTGCTGTCGGCGATTCCCGTGATGGTGTACTGCGTCGCCAACTATGCGTTGTTCGGGCCTCAATACGTCGTCGATGCGGGGGAGGCGGTCAGCGGTCGGTTGTCCGCGCCGCTGGGGCATCCGAACATCCTGGGCTTCTACCTCGTGGTGGTGCTCGCGGCGTGGCTCGCGAAGGACAAGTCGACGCCCGGCCTGCCGCTGACGCCGCGCAGCATCGCGTGGAGCGTCTATGCCATGGCGTTGCTGGCGGTCCTCGCCGGGACGCAGGCGCGCAGCGCCTGGGTCGGCGCCGTGGTGCTGATCGTCGTCTACGGGGTCTTCATCAACCGGTCGTACCTGGTCGTCGTCGTCGTGGCCGGGCTGCTCGCGATGACCTTCCCGGAAGTGCGCGAACGGGTTCTCGACCTCACGCGCGACAACGAGGTCTACACCTATTCGCGACTGAATTCGTATGCGTGGCGCCAATACCTCTGGTCGTCCGCGCTCGCGACGATGTCACCGCTTTCGTACCTGGCCGGTAACGGCTACGGTTCCTTCTGGACCAATTCGATCTCGTTCTTTCCCCTCGCGGGCGGGATCAACTGGAATGCGCACAACGTCTATGTGCAACTGCTGCTCGACACCGGTGTGATCGGCGTCAGCGCCTACCTGTCGCTGTACGCCCTGGCGATCGCCTACCTCTGGCGCGGCAAGTCGCTTTCGCGCGAGGTGCGGGTCGTGACGATCACGCTCGTGGCGTGCTTCGCGGTGATGAGCTATTCCGACAACATGCTCGATTACCTGGTGGTCAACTGGAACCTGTGGTTCATGGTCGGCCTCGTCATCGCTTCGACGACGCTTGCTCCGGCGATTCGGCGAGTTCCCGGGTCGGCGCAGGGGCTTTGATGACCGCGACGCCGACGCCGGCGCACCAGGCGGCCGTCAACTTCGACGCCCGCCAGCAGCCGGTCATCGAGGTCGGCGCAGGCGCCGCCACGCGGCATCCTGCGAAGCGTTACGAGGAACTCGAAGGAATCCGCGGCATCGCGGCGCTGCTCGTCATCTTCTATCACGTGCCGTACTGGCATCCGCTCATCCATCATCTGCCGATCGTCGAGAACGGCCGCCTGATGGTGCAGTTGTTCTTCGTGCTGTCGGGCTTCGTCATCAGCAACGCGTATCGGCATCGCCTTACCTCTCCTCGCGCGCTCGTCGACTTCCAGATCCTGCGGTTGGGCCGGCTATATCCGGTTCATCTGCTCTACCTGGCGTTCTTCATTGCCGTCGAGTTCGGCAAGATTTTGATGGCGACCCGCTATGGGATCACGTCGAACAACACGGAGGCGTTCAAGCAGAACAGCTGGACTGCGGCCTTCCAGCATCTGATGCTGATCCAGCCCATCGGTCCCACCGGCAACGCGCTGACGTTCAACTCGCCCGCATGGTCGATCGGCGTCGAGTTCTATACGTATCTGCTGTTCGGGATGATCGTGCTGTGGATTCCGAAGCTGTTCATTCCGGTCGCCGCTGTGACAAGCGCCGTGTCGATCTACCTGCTCGGTTGGTTCGAGGTCGGCGACTGGAATCTGGTGCTGCGCGGACTGTCCGGTTTCTTCCTCGGCTGCCTGGTGCAGGATCTCGCGTCGCGCGGCAATCCCTTCGGAACGCGCTACCTGCTCGCGATCACCGTGGTCGCGATGGCGATCTTCCTGTGGACGCCGCAGACCGTCGCGTCCGAATGCTGGATCTTCGCGCTGTCGGCGGCCATCATCTACGCCTGCGCCGTCGGACCCGACAACGGAATCCGCCGCGCGCTCCGCTCGACGCCGGCAGCCTGGCTCGGCCGCATTTCTTACTCGGTCTACATGTCGCATCTGGCCATCATCTGGATCGTGACCCAGGTGGTCCGGTTCACGCAGTCGAGGCCCACGCTCGTGACGACGCCGGGCGGCCACATCGACGTGGAAGTGTCGTTGCCCGAAGCGCTCGCCGCCTGCGCCGGCGTGTTGCTGCTGACCCTGCTGGTCGGGACCGTCGTCAATCGCCTCGTCGAAGAACCG
>CAXTPX010000759.1:0-2173 GCA_964246005.1 uncultured Burkholderiaceae bacterium
GAGTCGAGGAGGCCGATCGCGATGAACCCGCTCATCACGATGGCCGCGGCCATCGGTGTCGGCGCGACGAACACGCGGCGCCAAGTGCGGCGCGAGTTGGGATTCGCGAGCACGCGCGACGCGTACACCGCGGTCATCGCGAAGACCAGCCACACGAAGATGTCGGTCCAGAGGAAGACGAGCTTGGGCATCCGTTACTTGCCTCGGTAGGTATCGTTGTTCGTCGTTCCCGCGCAGGCGGGAACCCAGCGTCGTTGCTCTTTCGACACCGACGACGCCGGGTTCCCGCTTCCGCGGGAACGACGGGTCATGCCAACCTGACTCTCGGATCCGCGATCGTATAAGCCACGTCCGCGAGCACGAAGCCGACCACGTACAGGATCGCGCCGAGGAACACCATCGCGCGCACGACCGCGAAGTCCTGCTGGCCGATCGCCTCGATCGTGTAGCTGCCGAGACCCGGGATGCCGAAGAACGCCTCGAACACGATGCTGCCGAGGAACAGGACCGGGAAGATCGTGAACACGTTCGTGATCACCGGGATCATCGCGTTCCGCAACACGTGCTTGAACAGCACGACCTGCTCGGTGAGTCCCTTCGCCCGCGCAGTGCGGACGTAGTCGCGCGACAGCTCCTCGAGGAACATCGCGCGATAGAGCCGTGCGTCGTACCCGAGGCGCGACACCAGCGTGATGGCCACCGGCAACGCGAGGAACTTGACCAGCGCCCAGCCGTCGGCGAAGCCCGAGATCGGCACCACCTTCATCAGCTTCGAGAACACGTACTGGCCGGCGATGATGTAGAAGAGACTCGAGATCGACAGCAGCACGACGGTCAGCACGACGCCCCAGAAGTCGAGCGCGCTGCCCCGGAAGAACACCATCGCGAGCGAGAAGACGACCGACACGAAGATCGTCAGCGCGAACACCGGCCCCTGCAACGCGATCGATGGGCCGATCCGCGTCGTGATCTCGTGGCCGATGTCGCGGCCGTTGTCCGACGAGCCGAAGTCGAGCGCGAAGAGGCGCACCGAGCGTTCCCAGAAGACCGTGTCGGTGACGGCATGCACGCCGTCGGCCTGTGCATTCCACAACAGCGGCTTGTCGTAACCCTTCGCGACCTTCCAGTCGTCGATCTGCTGTTGGGTGATGTACTTGCCGCCGATGTTCAGGCGCGCCATGTCGTCGGGCGTGCTGATCGTGAAGAACAGCACGAACGTCAGCAGGTTGACGCCGACCAGGATCAGGAAGCCGTACAGCAGCCGGCGCAGGATGAAGGTCGCCATCAGGCGCTTCCGAGCGGCGCGGTCGCCGGCACCTGCATGCCGAGCGCGTTGGTCCGCTCGCGCGCCTTGAACGCCCGCCACGCGGGCCACAGGCCGAGCAGGAACACAAACGCGATCGCCCACAGCGGCCAGTAGTGCGGTGGATTCCACTCGCGGACCAGCCGTGCACGCATCGCCGGATCGATGCGCCGGTATTCGAGCAGGTTGCGCACCATGTAGCTGGGCTTGCCGTTGCTCATCCACGGCTGGTACGACCCGACCGCGTACGCGTTGAAGCCCCACAGCCACGGCGAGTCGCGCCGCAGGATGTCCTGCATCTGATCGATCGTCGTCTGTTTCTCGGGACCGTCCTCGAGATAGCGCAGCTTCTCGTAGAGCTTGTCGTACTCGTCGTTCTGATAGTTCGACGCGTTCTCGCCCTGCCCCTTCGTCAGGGCCTTGGAGTTCGGGCCGTACAACAGGAACAGGAAGTTCTCGGCGTCCGGATAGTCGGCGTTCCATCCCCACCAGAACACCTGCGCCGACCCCTGGTTCATCTTGTCCTGGAAGCGGTTGTAGTCGGTGGCGCGCAACTCGAGCTGCACGCCGAGCTTCGCGAACTGCTTGATGACCCAGTCGATCTCCGCGCGCAGCTCGGGCGTCGGCACGCGCTGGTAGTCGTAGTTGAGCACCAGCGGCTGACCGGTCTTCACGTCGCGGCCACCCGGATAACCCGCCTCCTCCATCAGCTTCTGCGCGACGGCGAGCGGCTTCCGGACGGCGCGACCACCGCCGTTTTCCTCCTGCCAGTCGTAGGCGATCGGGTTCATGCCCGCCTTGCCGGTGCGAAAGCCGAACACGGCCGGCGGCACCGGCCCGGTGGCGGCGGGACCCGCCTTGCCGAGCTGC
>CAXTPX010000760.1:0-2170 GCA_964246005.1 uncultured Burkholderiaceae bacterium
GCCGACTCGGTCGACGTCTGGTCGAACACGTCGATCGTCGACGCAGTCGGTTCGATGTTGCGGGTAATGGTCACGCTGGAAGTGCCACCAGCCCCAGCCATCACGCTGACGCCTCCTTGACTCGCTACGGAGGCGGTCGAAGTGGCGAAGGACTCGGTGCCGTGAACATGGAGCGTGAGGGTCAGCGTGATCGGCGTTCCGAACGCCAAGCCCCCGGACCGTGAAACGGCGGTGACGGTGTCGAGGAAACTGATCCCCTGATTGAAGGAGGCATGGGCATTTGCGGTGGACGTGCTGATCGCTTCGGCCGTCGCTTGAGCGCCCACGGCACCGTAATCGCCGGTGACAGACCAAGCCGCCGATGCATACGGTGGCTGGTCCGGGCGCGGATATGAATGACTTCCGGAAGTGGTGAACGGCGTGGAGACGTTGACCGGCGGCAGTCTGTAGCCGAAGGGAAAATCATCCGGTGAATTGTTTCCCGTGTAGGCGTAGACGAACACCGGTGCCGCTCCAGCGGACGTGATCAGGCCGGCCGCACACAGGACCAGAAGGCTCAGCGATCGCAAACCCTTCGGGATTTTCATGGCGCCCTCCGGCCAGATCGATCCGACGAGTCTAGCGAGGCGCTCCCGCTCGTGGGGTTTTTTTACAGGTGGACAGACGAGCCCTCACCAGGTCGATCGGATCAGAGACGCCCCAGCTGCTTCGCGACAGCCCGCACGTCGCTGCCGACCGCCCTGACCGCGAGCCGGATGGTGTCGACCGACACGGCGAAGTGACGCGCCCAGCGGCGCATGTCGTTCTCGTCCGTCAAATCGATGTGCGAGGGTTGGTCGTCGTCCATGGGGCCTCCGATGATCAGAATCGAGTGATCGACGGTTCCGTCGAAGTCTTGAGACGCCACCCGGCGGACGGTCGGTACATCCCAAAAAAAAGCGCCCCGTGGTCGGGGCGCTTCGCGGAGTGGAATCGAACGACTTGATCAGGTGGCGCCGGCACGCTCCTCTTCGACCGGGTCTTCCCCATCGTCCTTGCGGACGATCTTCGTCACCGAGACCGAGACCGGGTCGCTGGCCGGGAACGACTCCGCGACCCCTTGATCGATCGCGGCTTCGCTCGGCTCCTGGACGACCGGCTCGGCCGGCGCGGCATCGGCCTCGTGCTCCGCGGCGGTGGGGAACTGGAACGCTTCGGGTTTCTTCTCGCTCATCTTCAACTCCTTTCGTGGACCAGGGTAGCCGATGTCGCGCCGGTAGACGCGACCCTGCTTCAGACCAGTGGCGGATCCATGTCGCGCTGCGGATGACGGTGCAGCCCCACCGCGGCGATGAACGTCTGGGTCGACGCGTCGACGGCGGCAGCATCGCACAGGACGAGGCCGGGGTCTTCGCTGCCGTCCGGCAGCGTCGCCACGATGCCGGCCTTGTCGAGCAACTGCGACGAGGCGCCGATCGCCATGATGGTCTTGCAATGACGGTACTGCGTCGTCACGAATTCCATCGTATTGCCGACCTTCGCGAGCAGGTCGACCACGGCCTGACCATCGGGCAGTACCAGCGCATCGAACAGCACCGCCGGCATGTTCTCCATCGACGCCATCGCATCGATCGTCCCGCTCGTGCCGGCGAACGTGCCCAGCCGTGGCCCCACCAGGATCGGCAACGCTCCCGCCTCGGTCAGCGCCGCCTGAACCGCCTGGATCGACGCGTTGTCCACGCCGGGTGCGATCAGGATGGCGATCTTGCGCGTGCGGATGTTGCCGTCCCCGGGCAACGCCGTCAGCGACAGGGTCGGTGCCACCTCGATTTCCGGCGTGGCCGGCGTCTCGATCGCCTTCGGCATCGGGGCAGGCACCGCCATGCCCAGACCGTCGGCGACGCGTTGGACGAGGTCGGCGGACACGTTGACGAGTCCGGACAGCATCCGCTCGCGGATCGCCGGGATGGCGACCTTGCTCAGTTCGAAGCGGAAGGCCCCGACGATGTGGGCCTGCTCGACCGACGTCTGGCTCTCGTAGAAGAGGGTGGCCTGCGTGTAATGATCGGCGAACTTCTCCGGCTTGCCACGCACCTTGTCGTCCGCGACGGGCTCGGGGAACGACGTGACGCCCATCGCGCCGGCCTGGCACGGACAGCCGCCTCCCAGCGTATTGGGTCCGTACGAAACA
>CAXTPX010000761.1:0-2169 GCA_964246005.1 uncultured Burkholderiaceae bacterium
TGCGTTGGGGCAGGCGCAATAGACAATCACCTCGCGATCGGCCTGATCGTCGGGGATGTGGATCGCGATCGTCTTGTCGTCCACCGCGATCGCGCCGGGAATCCATCCGCCCGCGGCGCGGTCCTCGGCGGTCCGCACGTCGAGGATCATCGGCGCGTGACCGGCATCGAGCAGCCCTGCCAGCTCCTCGACCGAGATGCGCGCCATCCGCAGCTCGTTGTAGAAGCGCCGGCGATCCCACCACTTGAGCGCGATGAACGACGCGAGCGCGAGGACGATCAGGCCGACGCCGATCTCGCCCAGATGCGCGAGCGTCGCGAGCAGGCTCTCGACCGCATTGCTGAAGAGCGAACCGATCCCGATCGCGACGCCCGCCCACAACACCGCTCCGATCGCGTCGAACAGCAGGAACGTCGTGAACGGCGTATGCACGGCGCCGGCCAGCGCGGTGGCGACCGCCGCGAACCCGGGGATGAACTTGGCGACGATCAACGAGGGCGCGCCGAAGCGCGAATAGATGGTCTCGGTCTGGCGCACGCAAGTATCGGGCGACAGCGAGATGCGGCACATGATGCGCAGCACCGGCCGTCCGATGCGCGTGCCGGCCACGTACCACGCGCTGTCGGCGATCAACGCAGCGACCACCGCCACACCGAGCAGCGACGCCGCCGAGTAGTGACCTGCGCCGAGCAACGCGCCGGTCAGCACCAGCGTCGGCACCGCCGGCAACGGGATGCCGGCCTGCGCGGCCAGTACGTTGACGAACACGAACGCGAGCCCGTACTCGGTAATCAGTGCGATCAAGTGCTGCATGCGCGTCCCCCTGGGTCCAGTTGTCGGGCCGACTCGACCGCAAACAAGGGACAAGCGAGGGATTGCTTTCGTGCGCGATGCCTCGCGTCCCGTCGCTTACCCCGGGTCGAGCACCCGACGCACGAAACTGCCGATCGCCGCAACCTCCTCGCCGCACACCGAATGCTGCATCGGATAGGCATGCCACTCGACCGGATAGCCGAGCGCGACCAGTGCGTCGCGCGACTGCAGCGCGCGATCGATCCGGATCACCGGGTCGTAGTCGCCGTGCGCCATGAAGATCGGCACGTCGCGGTTGATCGCGTGCGCTTCGGCCGACAACGCAGCTGCCAGCGGCAGGTAGCCGGACAACGCGATCAGCCCGGCCAGACGCTGCGGCTGGCGCAATCCGGTCATCAACGTCATCGCAGCCCCTTGCGAGAAGCCCGCGAGCAGGATGCGCGACGCGGGAATGCCGAGCGCGATCTGCCGCGCGATCAGCGCATCGACCATCGCCTGCGAGGACCGCAGCCCGCCCTCGTCCTCACGTGGCAAACCCGTGCCGCCACCGATGTCGAGGTGCAGGATGTCGTACCACGCGCGCATCCGCATGCCGCTGTTGATCGTGACCGGGATGACCGGCGCGTTCGGGAACACGAAGCGGATCGACATCGGCTTGCCGGCCGCGTCGCGCAGCTCGAGTTCGGGCACCAGCGACACGAAGTCGTTGGCGTCGGCGCCGAGACCGTGCATCCAGACGATGGCCGCATCGGCCGGCTGGTCCGGCGGACCGCTCTTGCGTTCGATGGTCTGCAGGCTCTGGGAGATGGTCGTCATGCGGGGGTCGCTCGTTTCTTCAGGGCGGACTTCGGTCGGAAGGCTTTGACGATCGTCTCGTCGGTCTCGATGTAGGGACCGCCGATCAGGTCGATGCAGTACGGAACGGCCGCGAAGATGCCGGGGACGAGCGGCGTCCCGTCGTCGTTGCGCAACCCTTCGAGCGTCTCGCGGATCGACTTCGGCTGGCCCGGCAGGTTGATGATCAACGCGGCATGGTGACGACCTTCGATGTCACCGATCTCGCGAATCACCGCGACCTGTCGCGACAGGATCGCGGTCGGCACGAACGCGAGGCCGATGCGGCGCATCTGCTCGCCGAAGCCCGGCATCTCGCGCGTCGCGACCGCCTTCGTCGCCTCCGGCGTCACGTCGCGTCGCGCCGGTCCCGTCCCGCCGGTCGTGACGACGAGGTCGCACTGGCATTCGTCGACCAGCTCGATCAGCGTGTCCTCGATCTTCGGTCCCTCGTCGGGAACGAGTCGCGACTCGATCACATGCGGCGAGGTCAGCGCGTTGGCGAACCACTCGGTCAGCGCC
>CAXTPX010000762.1:0-2166 GCA_964246005.1 uncultured Burkholderiaceae bacterium
CGTATTGACCGGGCAGGTATTGCAGACGTTCGGCGGCCGGCAGTTGCAGGCGGACGATCGCGACGTCCGGCGCGACGCGCGTCAACGCAGCGACGCGCGCCGGCAACTTCTTGATCGGGATCTCGCCGATGCCGCGAACTTCGCGCACCTCGATCACCAGGTCGCTGTCGGGTCGCGCGCAGCAGAAGAGCGCCAATCCGCGCGCCTCGTCCTCCTTGGACAAGGCGCTGACCGTGTGCGCGTCGAGCGGCGCGCGCCCTTCGACGATCCGGCCGCGACACGAACCGCACGCCCCGTTCTTGCAGCCGTAAGGCAGTGCCACGCCGGCGCGCAAGCCGGCCGCGAGCACGGTCTCGTGGTCCTGTACTTCGAAGCGATGTCCGCTCGGCTGGACGGTAACGGTGAATGGCATACTGGATCGATGGGACGGACGATGCGGAAGGGTCGATGACGGACGTAGGCGACGCCGTCGATCCGGGTACGGGGATGCGGTGCGTCGTCGGTGTGGGCGACCGTCGTCGCGGCAGGTTCGGCGGACCTCGCATTCTAGTGGTTGGCTGCGGCGACGTGGGTCTGCGCCTCGTCGCGCTACTGCGCGATCGCTATCGGGTCCACGCACTGACCCATTCGCCCGAGCGGCTCGCGGCGCTGCGCGACGCCGGCGCCACGCCGCATCTGGCGGACCTCGACGATCCTGCGTCCCTGTTCCGGATCGGCTCGATCGCGCCTACCGTGGTTCACCTCGCGCCGCCCCCTGGCCACGGTCCGATCGACACCCGCACGCGCGCACTGTGCGCGGCCCTCGCCGGGGTCGAGCAGCTCGTCTACATCAGCACCAGTGGCGTCTACGGCGATTGCGGGGGCGCGTGGATCGACGAGACGCGACCGGTCGCCCCGCAGACCAATCGCGCCCGGCGTCGGGTCGACGCAGAACAGCGGCTGCGTCGGTGGGCGCGAGGCAGCGGCGCCCGCCTCGTGATCCTGCGCGTGCCGGGCATCTATGCCGGTGACCGATTGCCGCTCGGGCGACTCGGGGCGCGCACACCGGTGCTGCACGCGAGCGAAGACTCGTTCACGAATCACATCCACGCCGACGATCTCGCGCGCCTGATCGTTCGAGCGTTGCACTTCGGCGCGCCGCAGCGCGTCTATCACGCGGTCGACGACAGCGCGATGCGGATGGGCGACTGGTTCGACCTGCTCGCGGACACGCACGGCCTCGAGCGGCCCGAGCGCGTCTCGCGTGCAGAGATCGAAAGCCGCATCGCGCCGAACCTGCTGAGTTTCATGGCCGAGTCGAGACGCCTGTCGAATCGCAGGATGGCCGTCGAGCTCGGCATGCGCCTCCTGTATCCGACGGTGCGAGACGGCGTCGACGCCGCGTTCGCGAGCCAATAGAAAAGGCCCGCATCGCGCGGGCCCTCTCCTAGTGCAGTGCCCGGTCGCTCAGGCGTCCAACTCCTCGACCTCGGCCGGTGGCTGCGGCGACGCACCGCCGGCTTCCGGGAACACGAGGCGGATCTTGTTCTCCGCATCGAGCTCCACGGTGACCTTGCCGCCGCCCACCAGCCGACCGAACAGGAGCTCGTCGGCGAGCGCGCGACGGATCATGTCCTGGATCAGGCGCGCCATCGGGCGTGCACCCATCGTCGGGTCGAAGCCCTTCTTGGCAAGATAACCGCGCAGGGCATCGTCGAAGATGATGTCGACCTTCTTCTCGTGCAACTGCTCTTCGAGCTGCATCAGGAACTTGTCGACGACGCGCAGGATGATCTCCTCGTCGAGCGCCTTGAAGCTGATGATCGCGTCGAGCCGGTTACGGAACTCCGGCGTGAACATCCGCTTGATGTCGGCCATCTCGTCGCCCGACTCCTTGCTGTCCTTGAAGCCGATCGAACGCTTCTGCAGCGACTCGGCGCCCGCATTGGTGGTCATCACGATGATCACGTTGCGGAAGTCGGCCTTGCGTCCGTTGTTGTCGGTCAGCTTGCCGTGGTCCATCACCTGCAGCAGGACGTTGAACACGTCCGGATGCGCCTTCTCGATCTCGTCGAGCAGCAGCACGGAGTGCGGCTTCTTCGCGATCGCCTCGGTCAAGAGGCCTCCCTGATCGAAGCCGACGTATCCCGGCGGCGCGCCGATCAGGCGCGACACGGCGTGACGCTC
>CAXTPX010000763.1:0-2165 GCA_964246005.1 uncultured Burkholderiaceae bacterium
CCCGACCGACATGCAGGCGCAGTTCATGGCGCTCGACTGCATCGCGGCGGGCACGAACCGCGTCACGGAGACCATCTTCGAGAATCGCTTCATGCACGTACAGGAGCTCGGCCGCCTCGGCGCGTCGATCGAGATCGAAGGCAACACCGCGATCGTCAAGGGCGTGCCGCGGCTGTCGGGCGCGAGCGTGATGGCGACCGACCTCCGCGCGTCGGCCGGCCTCGTGATCGCGGCGCTGGTGGCCGACGGCGACACGACGATCGACCGCATCTACCACCTCGACCGCGGCTACCAGTCGATGGAGACGAAGCTCACCGCGCTCGGCGCGACGATCCGTCGCGTCACCGAGTAGCGTGATGCGGCCATGCTGACGCTCGCGCTGTCGAAGGGTCGCATCATCGCGGAGACGTTGCCGCTGCTCGCGGCCGCCGGCGTCGTCGTCTCCGAGGATCCCGAGACGTCACGCAAGCTGATCCTGCCGACGTCGCATCCCGACCTGCGCATCATCATCGTCCGCGCGTCCGACGTGCCGACCTATGTCGAGCATGGCGCGGCCGACCTCGGCGTGGCGGGCAAGGACGTTCTGCTCGAGCACGGCGATGGCGAGGGTGGCGGTGGCTTGTATCAGCCGCTCGACCTGCGCATCGCGCGTTGCCGGATGTCGGTCGCGGCGCCGCGCGGCTTCGACTACCAGCACGCGGTGCGTCAGGGCGCGCGCCTGTCGATCGCGACCAAGTACGTGCGCACGGCGCGCGAGCACTTCGACATGAAGGGCGTGCACGTCGACCTGATCAAGCTGTACGGCTCGATGGAACTCGGCCCGCTGGTCGGGCTCGCCGACGCGATCGTCGACCTCGTGTCGTCCGGTGCGACGCTGGCCGCGAACGACCTCGTCGAGGTCGAGACGCTCGTGCCGATCTCGTCGCGGCTGATCGTCAACCAGGCCGCGATGAAGCTGAAGCGCGAGACGATCTCGCCGTTGCTCGCCGCGCTCGAAGCGGCGGTCGAGGCGCGCCGCACCGCATGAACGCGCCGGCATTCTCGAGCCCGGTCCGCCTCCTCGACTCGTCGTCGAGCGGCTTCGAGACCGAGCTCGCGTCGTTGCTGCGCTTCGACACCGACGACGACTCGGCCGTCGACCAGGCGGCCGCCGGCATCGTCGCCGACGTCCGCAGGCGGGGTGACGAAGCGCTGCTCGAGTACACGCGGCGCTTCGATCGCCTCGACGTCGAGTCTGCCGCCGCGCTCGAGGTCCCACGCGCAGAGCTCGACGCCGCGTTGGCTTCGCTGCCCACCGATCGGCGTGCCGCACTCGAAGAGGCCGCCGCCCGCGTGCGCCGTTTCCACGAACATCAGCGCGGCGAGTCGTGGTCGTTCGACGAGCCCGACGGCACGCGCCTCGGGCAGCGCGTGACGCCGCTCGACCGCGTCGGCATCTACGTCCCCGGCGGACTCGCGGCCTATCCGTCGTCGGTGCTGATGAACGCGATCCCCGCCAAGGTCGCCGGCGTCGGCGAGGTGGTGATGGTCACGCCGACGCCCGGCGGCACGCGCAACGCGATGGTGCTCGCGGCCGCGGCCATCGCCGGCGTCGATCGCGTGTTCGCGATCGGCGGCGCGCAGGCGATCGCCGCGCTCGCGTTCGGCACCGATACGATCCCCGCGGTCGACAAGATCGTCGGCCCGGGCAATGCCTATGTCGCGGCGGCCAAGCGTCGCGTCTTCGGCACGGTCGGCATCGACATGATCGCGGGACCGTCCGAGATCCTCGTGGTCGCCGACGGCAGCGCGCCGCCCGACTGGGTCGCGATGGACCTGTTCTCGCAGGCCGAGCACGACGAGGTCGCGCAGGCGATCCTGCTGTGTCCCGATGCGGCGTACATCGACGCGGTCGCCGCGAGCATCGTCGCGTTGCTGCCGACGTTGCCGCGCGTCGCGATCGTCACCGCGTCGCTGCGCGATCGTTGCGCGCTGATCCGCGTGCGCGATCTGGACGAGGCCTGCGCGATCGTCAACCGCATCGCGCCCGAGCATCTCGAGCTGTCGGTCGCCGACCCCGACGCGCTGCTGCCTGCGATCCGCCACGCCGGCGCGATCTTCATGGGCATCCACTCCTCCGAGGCCATCGGCGACTCTTGCGCGGGACCGGACCACGTGCGTCCGTC
>CAXTPX010000764.1:0-2163 GCA_964246005.1 uncultured Burkholderiaceae bacterium
TCGCTGACGCAGTATTCCTCGACGGTGGTCTTCTCGACGCCGTTGAAGCGGATGCCGATGCCGCGGGCGAGCGCCTGCTCGTCGTAGTACGGGCTCTTCGGGTCGACCGACAGGCGATCGGGCGGCGAAACCCCTCGGTCCGTCGCCGGGCTCGTCGCCGCTTCGTCGTCCGACGCGTTCCGATCGACCATCGTCACTTCCCCATCGCCTTGTCCCACACCACGTGGGTCCAGGCCGCCGGGCCCGGGTCCGCCTTGATCACCGGGTCGCTGCCGCCGGCGAGCAGGACCTTCACCGTACGCTGATAAGCGGCCGGATCGAGTTCACCCATCTTCGGCGTGCCGGCCGACGTGATCAGCTTCGCGATGTTCTCGAGCTGGCGCTTCTGCCCGGCCGCCGTGGCCGATCCCGACAGGTCTGCGGCGAGGATGATCTTCACCGCCTCGTCCTGATTCTTCAGCGCGTACTCCCAGCCCTTCAGCGACGCCTTCACGAAGCGCGCGAGCTTCGCGACCATGGCCGGATCCTTGAGATCGGGCTCGCGCGCGTAGAGGCCGTCTTCCAGCGTCGCGACGCCCAGGTCCTGGTACGAGAAGGTCACGAGGTCGGCGGGCTTCAGGCCGGCGTCGATCACCTGCCAGTACTCGTTGTAGATCATCGTCGAGATGCACGCGGCCTGGTTCTGCAGCAACGGATCGACGTTGAAGCCCTGCTTCAACATCCTGACGTCGGGTTGCGCACCGGACGTCTTCAGGCCGAGCGTGCCCATCCACGACAGGAACGGATACTCGTTGCCGCCGAACCAGACACCGAGCGTCTTGCCCTTCAGGTCCTTCGGGGTCGCGACGCCGCTCGACTTCCGGCACGTCAGCATCAGGCCCGAGCGATCGAAGATCTGCGCGATGTTGACCATCGGCACGCCGGCCTCGCGCGCCGCGAGCGCGCTCGGCATCCAGTCGACCGTGACGTCGGCGCCCTTAGCGGCGAGCACCTGCGCCGGCGCGATGTCGGGCCCGCCCGGCTTGATCGTCACGTCGAGGTCGGCCTCCTTGTAGAAGCCCTTGTCCTTGGCGACGTAGTAGCCGGCGAACTGCGCCTGCGGCACCCACTTCATCTGCACCGTCACCTTGTCGGCCGCGCTTGCGGCGAAGGTCGACATCGCGAGCAATGTCGTCGTGAGAGCGGTGGCTATGCGCATGGATGAGCTCCGGTCAGGGGTGTGGTCGGGGGTGCACGAGGGGTTCGAGAAGAGTGAAGTGGGCGCGGTCGATCATCGACCGGAATTCGCGATCGAAGCTGACGAGGTGCTCGCCCAGTTGCAGCGTGGCCGCGGCAAGCCATGCATCGGGAATGGCGTTGCCCGCAAGACGCCGGTCGACACAGAGCGTCCGCAGCAGCGGCCATTCGGGCCCCATCGTGGCGACGTGCACGCCGCTCGTCGCGAGCAGCGCTTCGACGAACGCGATCGCTTCGTTGATCGGCGTCGGCATCTTGAAGATCTTCGGGCTGGTGACGAGCCGCAGGAAGCTCGCGAGGACCATCGGCATCAGCATCAACGAACGACCCGAAGCGGCCGAGGCGACCGCCTCCTCCAGCCACGACCGGGCCACTGCGTGATGGAGATGGTCCCGGCGGGCAGCCGCGACCAGCACGTTGACGTCAGGCGTCATCGTCCAACGCTTCGAGCAGGGCTTTGTTGCTGAGCGGGTCGATCCCTTCGACAAGCCCACCACGCCCCTTCAGGAAAGGTAGCCGTGGTGGGCCTTGGCGAACCGTACGCTGCGCTCGCAGGCGGAGCTGCAGCCCTTCCTCGATCAGGCGGGTCAACGTCGTTCGCTGCTGTACGGCGAGCGCCTTCGCGCTGGCGAGCAACTGATCGTTGATGTCGAGTGTCGTCTTCATCGATCGATGATACAGAATTCTGTATTGGAACTCCAAGCTCTCGGTGTCAGCGTGCCGCGCGGAACGAAGGGTGCCAGAACGTGGCGCGCCGCTCGACCACACCGAGCAACGCATACAGCAGCGAGCCAGACAGCGCCGAGACCACGATGGCCGCCCACACGAGCCCCATGTTCAGCCGCGCGGCCTCGGTCGAGATGCGAAAGCCGAGGCCGACCGTCGGCGAGCCGAAGAACTCGGCGAAGATCGCGCAGATCAGCGGCA
>CAXTPX010000765.1:0-2161 GCA_964246005.1 uncultured Burkholderiaceae bacterium
GGACCGCTGGCATCACAGCGCGTGGACCGGCATCCGGCTCGTCCAATCGTCGCCTGCAAAAGCCCACTACGCGGTTCAGTACCGGCGTCATCGGGAAGACGGATCGGACATCGGCGTCTACGACTCGCTGTACGTCTTCACCGAGGAGGGCGGCGACTGGAAAATCCAGTGTCGTTCCAGCTTCGGACCATGACGCGCGCGTTCGATCGATCGATTGACCCGCCCATCGATGAAGCAGGAAACCGCATGGACGATGAGACCCGCAGCGCGCTCTACCGGCGCGTGACGCTCCGCATCATTCCGTTCGTGTTCGTCTGCTATCTGATCGCGATGATCGATCGGTTGAACGTCAGCTTCGCGAAGCTGCAGTTCATGTCCGACCTGCACCTGAGCGAGACCCAGTTCGGTTTCGCGGCAAGCCTGCTGTACGTGGGCTACATCCTGTTCGAGGTGCCGAGCAACCTGCTGATGCAGCGAAGCGGCTTGCGCGCCACGCTGCTACGCATCATGACGCTGTGGGGTGCGATGACCGTGCTGCTCGCGTTCGCCGGCGGGCCTTACCAGTTCTACCTCATCCGCTTCCTGATCGGCGTGGCCGAAGCCGGCTTCCTGCCCGGCGTCCTGCTCTACCTCACCTACTGGTTCCCCGATCACATGCGCGGGCGCATGACCAGCCTGTTCGTCACGGCGCTGCCGGTTTCCGGGATCATCGGCGGACCGCTCGCCGGTTGGATCATGACAGCGACGCACGGCGCCTACGGTTTCAGGGGCTGGCAATACCTGTTCATGATCGAAGGCGTACCGGCCATCGTGCTCGGCGTCGTGGCGTACTTCTTCCTCGCCGACAGGCCAAGCGAAGCCGGCTGGTTGACGGCGCCGGAACGCGACGAGATCGTTGCCGGCGTCACCGCGGCGGTCGTGGTCGGCGTACATCCTCCGGACCGCTTCGGGGTCGCCTTGCGCGATCGTCGTGTCTGGGCGCTCGCGCTCGTCTACTTCCTCTTCTTCTGCCTCGAGAACGCGTTGCTGGTCTGGATTCCCACGCTGTTGCGCAGCGTCGGCGGCGTCGGCCTGATGGACATCGGTTGGCTGGGCGGGGCGATCTCGGTCGTCGCGATGATCGGCATGCAGGTCATCAGCCGCCGCTCCGACCGTCTTCGCGAGCGGCGCTGGCACGTGATCGGTTGCGGGCTCGTGGCCGGCGCGACCTTCCTGCTGCTGCCGATCGCCGCGCATAGCGTGGCCGGGACGACATTGATCCTGATGGTGTCGGCCGTGGCGGTGTTCGCGTTCCTGGCGTTGTTCTGGACCATCCCGTCCGCTTACCTGCGCGGTACGTCGGCGGCTGGTGGCCTGGCGCTGATCAGCTCGATCGGCGCCCTCGGTGGTGTCGTGAGTCCGATCTACATCGGCTGGATGAAAGACCTGACCGGCAGCTTCTACGGCGCCCTCGGCTCGCTCGGGTTGGTGCTGATCCTGGGGATGATCGTGCTCGATCGATCCTTCGGAGCGAGCACTGTGCCGGCGACGTCGTCCGTGCGAAGCCGGGCATAGAAAGCGGCCTCGCAACCGCATCGGCGCTGCGTCAACGATCGTCGGCGACGGAGCGGAGGACCGAGCTCGCCACGGCGCGCGATGCATCGAGCAACTCTCGTCGCAGGCCTGCGTCGAGCGCGGCCCGGGCCAGCATGACGGCACCGACGGTCTGCGCGATCAGTGACCATGCCGTCCCCGCCGAGCCGACGACGCGGCCGAGCTCCGCATGGACTTCGCGCAGGCCTTCGTCGAACGCTGCGCGCACGGTGTCGTCCGCGCGTGCCACCTCCGCAGACAGCGCCGGTAGCGGGCAACCGGTTTCGGGATGCCGGACATGTTCGGCGCTCAGGTAAGTGGTCAACGCCCTGGCTGCGGCTTCCACGTCGCCGGTCACGACCTTGCCGAAGCGGTTGGCCGTGCGTCGCAGATCGGCGCGGAGCATCGACGCGAACAGATCGGACTTGCTGCCGAAATGCTTGTAGAGGGACCCGCTCGTGACCCCGGCGGCGGATGCCAGTGCATCGACGCCGCTGGCTGCGAAGCCGTGTTGCTTCGCACAGCGGGCGCTACCGATCAGCAAGCGTCGCTGGGCTTCGTCCTTGTATTCCTTCGTGTAGCGCATGGT
>CAXTPX010000766.1:0-2156 GCA_964246005.1 uncultured Burkholderiaceae bacterium
CGTCCTGGTTGAACGGCGCCGACTGCACGCCCGGCAACAGGCCGTTGTGCCAGAAGCCGCCGTCGCCCATGATCGCCAGCGTGCGGCGCGTCATCATCGGCCCGACCCCGGCCGCCGACGCGAGGCTCATGCCGTAGCCGAGGATCGAGTGCCCCGACGAGAAGGGCTCGAAGGTCGCGAACGAATGACAGCCGATGTCGGCCGCTACGTGCACCTTGCCGATCTTCTGCTGGACCTGCTTCAACGCGGAGAACACCGGCCGCTCGGGACAGCCGATGCAGAAGCCGGGCGGCCGCGTCGGCAGGCCTTCGGGCGACGCCACCGCGAGCGTCTCGGCGATCGCGACGCGACGCAGGGCGTTGCCCGACAGCCAGCGACGCACCTCCGCGAGGTCGAAGGTCGGCATGTGCCGCTCGATGACGCGGGTCATTCCCGTCGCCACGTTCTCGACGTTGTACTCGCCCGCCATCGGCAGCACGTCCTTGCCATGCAGCGCCGTGTCGATGCCGGCACGCCTGAGGATCGTCGCGATCTCCTGCTCGAGGAACTCGGGCTGGCCCTCCTCGACGACCAGCACGGCCTCATGACGACGACAGAACGCCTCGATCTCGACCGGCGCGAGCGGACACGTCACGTTGAGGACCAGGATCGAGACGTCGGCCTCGCCGAACGCGTCGGCGAGGCCGCACTGCGCGAGCGCGCCGGTCAGCGTGTTGTAGAGCCCGCCCTGCACGATCACGCCGATGCCCGCTGCGACAGAGCCCACGCGTGGCTCGACGACCTCGTTCAATGCGTGCTCGACGATGAACGCGCGTGCGGCGACGATGCGCTGCTCGCCCTTCAGTTTTTCCTGCCGGAACGTGGCCGGCGGATGCGGCAGCTTCGCGTAGTCGAAGCCGGCCGGCTCGTCGAACGGATGCTTCATCGAGATCGCGGGCGCGACGTTGTCCTTGCAGACGAAACTGCCGCGCACGTGGCACGCGCGGATGCGCAGCTGCATCATCGTCGGCATGTTGGATGCCTCCGAAAGCTCGAACGCGCGCTCGACCAGCTCGACCATCTTCGCGTGGTCGGGCCGCGGATCGAACAGGCACAACGTCGACTTCAGCGCGAACGCGAGCGAGCGCTCCTGGATCACGCTCGCGCCTTCGCCGTAGTCCTCGCCGACGATGATCAACGCGCCGCCGGTGACGCCGGGCGATGCCAGATTGGACAGCGCATCGGACGCGACGTTGGTGCCGACGATCGACTTCCACGTGACCGCCCCGCGCACCGGGTAGTGGATCGAAGCACCCAGCAGCGCCGCGGCCGACGCCTCGTTCGAGCACGCCTCGACCTTGACGCCGAGCTCTTCCATGAATGGCCGGGCCTGCACCATCACGTCGAGCAGGTGCGACACCGGCGCGCCCTGGTAGCCGCCGATGTACGACACGCCGGCCTGCAACAAACCCTTGGTGATCGCGAGGATGCCTTCGCCGTGGAAGACGTCGCCATCCCCGAGCCTGAGCGCCTCGACCTCGCGCGCGAACGAGCGCTCCATGCTCTTCCTTTTGTTGGCCGACGAAGGTACGCCGCGATGGTCGCTGGCGGTGTGCGATTCTATGAACACCCCGTTATGCTGTCGATACCGCCATTCCTATTTCGTGCATCGACGCCATCGATAGTCCATGAACGTCAACGACGTCGATCTGAACCTGCTGAAGATCTTCGAAGCCATTCACGCCGAAGGCAGCGTGAGCCGCGCCGCCGCTCGCATCGGTCTCACGCAACCGTCGGTCAGTCACGGCCTCGCGCGGCTGCGCACGCTGTTCGGCGACGTGCTCTTCGTCCGCGTGAAAGGCGGCGTCGAGCCGACCCCGGTCGCGAAGCGCATCGCGCCGACGCTGATCGATGCGTTGCGTTCGGTGCAGACCGTGCTCGACGACGCGGTGACCTTCGAGCCGGCGACCGCCGAGCGGATATTCCGCGTGCACATGAGCGACCTCGGCGAGATGGTGTTCCTGCCGCCGATGATGCGGGCGATCCGCGACCGGGCGCCGCGGGTCTCGGTCGAGACCCGGCAGCTCGAGTGGGACGAACTGGCGGCGGCGCTCGAGAGCGGAGCGATCGACATGGCGATCGGCCACCTGCCGTCGCTGGTCGGGGCGTTCGCGCAT
>CAXTPX010000767.1:0-2152 GCA_964246005.1 uncultured Burkholderiaceae bacterium
CAGCTTCGTGCGGGCCGGCTGGCGTCGCATCGCATCGGTCCAGGAGAACGTCGACAACTGCTCGCTCAGGGTCGTCTGCATCGCGCGGAGCTCGCGGGTCACGTCGCGGGTGACGTTGCGGGTGACATCGCGCGAGACGTCGCGCACGACTTCGCCGGTGATGGCCTGGCTGACCTCGCGGCTCACGTCGCGCGTGAGGTCGTTGATCACGTCGCGTTTGAATTCGCGGTCGAACTCACGACTGACCTCGCGGGCCACGGCCTCGCTCAGTTCGGCCGCGGAGAACGTCCCGACGACCGGCACGGGCGTCGCGACCGAAGCGGGGATCGGGATCGGGACGTCGATCGCGGCGGCCTCGGCGATCGGCGGAAGCGCAGCGGCCGCGACGGCTTCCTGCGGGACTTGATGCGGAGCGCCGTGCGCCGCTTCGGGGGCGGCCGGTACCACGACTTCGGAGGCCGCGGCCGGAGCCGGCACGAGCGGCCTGGACGCTGCGACCGGCGCCGGTCCGCCCTCGACGAGAGGCGCCGCGATGATCTTCGCGGCCGGACGCGACAGCGTGACGGTTTCGGGCGCCAGTCGCGACGCGGGAGCGTCGTCCTCCAGCGCGCCGGCGAGCTCGTTCGCGAAGCTGGCGTACGGATTGGACGCCTTCGGCAGGACCGCCGACAACGGCGGCACGGCGCTCGGCGCGGAGAAGCCGGCGGCGTCGACGGGGGGCTGCGTACGCCGGCCGAAGAACGACGCGAGCCGATTCCGGCCGATGTTCGGCGGCGTCGGCGCGCTGGACGAGCCGCCGGTCGGCAGGGTCGGGGCGGCTTGCTTCAGACCGAGCTCGGTCGGGGTCGCGGGCGGCAGCGGCGCGGACGGTTGCGCCATCATGCGACGGGTCAGCGCATCGACCGCTGCCGGCGCGGCGGCGAGCACCTCGACGCCACCGCCGTCGATGCTGCGATTGGCGAGGATGATCGCATCGCCGCCGAGTGCGTCGCGGACCTGGCGCAGCGCCACTCGCGAGTTCTCGGCCGTGAAACGGCGGATGGTCATGTTCGGGTGGCCCGCGTCCGGGGCCGTGGCCCCCACGACGGATTTGTTCGTATTGCTGTCGGCTGACTGGTTCATGCACGTGCTCCCACGATGGCGTTGACCTTGACGGAACGATGGTCGGGTATCTCACCGACCGCGATGACCTTCAACTGCGGAATTGCTCTGCGCAGGAACCGCGACAGCGGCGCACGCAGCCGATCGGCGACCAGCAGCGCGGCCGGTAACCCTTGTGTCTCCTGTTGTTGCACCGCGCGCGTCGTCTCGTCGATCAGCGTCTGCGCGAGGTTCGGTTCGAAGCCCGGCGCCGAGTCCTGCCCGTTCGCCTCGGACATGCCGGCCGCCTGCAGCAGCACGTGCTCGAGGCCCGGGTCGAGCCCGATGACCGACAGCTGGTGCGCGTTGTCATAGATCTGCTGGACGATCGCGCGACCCAGCGAGACGCGGACCGCCGCCGTCAGCGTCGTCGCGTCCTGCGCAGTCGTGCCGCCGCGGCTGCCGTGGTCCGCCAGCGTCTCGGCGATCGTGCGCAGGTCGCGGATCGGCACCTGCTCGGCCAGCAGGTTCTGCAGCACCTTCTGCACGGTGCCGAGCGTCAACAGCTTCGGCGTCAATTCCTCGACCAGCTTCGGCGACGACTTCGCGAGCACGTCGATCAGGTGCTGCGTCTCCTGGCGTCCGAGCAGGTCGGCGGCGTGGCTCTGCACGATGTGGTTGAGGTGGGTGGCGACGACCGTGCCGGCGTCGACCACGGTGTATCCGTTGGCGATGGCGTGGTCGCGATGCGTCGCCTCGATCCAGATCGCCGGCAGCCCGAAGGTCGGGTCCTTCGTGACGGTGCCCGGCAGGGCGGTCGCGACGTGACCGGGATTGATCGCCATCAGCATGCCGCTGTAGGCCTCGCCTTCGGCGGCGACGACGCCCTTCATCGTGATGCGATAGCCGCTCGGCCGCAGCTCGAGGTTGTCGCGGATGTGGACGGCGGGCGGCAGAAAGCCGACTTCCTGCGCGAACTTCCGGCGCAGCGACTTGATCCGCTTCAACAGCCCGCCGTCCCGCGACGCGTCGACCCGCGGCACGAGGCGGTAGCCCACTTCGAGGCCGAGCG
>CAXTPX010000768.1:0-2150 GCA_964246005.1 uncultured Burkholderiaceae bacterium
GCCGTGGGCGCCCTGGGCGGCGAGATCATCGGCGGCTGGGACGTGACGACCAACAAGAAGGTCTGAACGCGATGGGACTGCGCGTCTTCTCGCGGGCCGGGAGGCCGGCTGCTGCCGGTCTTAGCCGGCATCGGTGCGCCGCTCGGCGGACGGCGGCCGCATGATGGCGCCGGTATCGAGCCCGGGTGATCGCGGCAGCCAGTCCGACATCTTCCTGCACGTCAAGACGAAGCGCGCCGGCAAGGTCAAGGGCGAGTCGACCACGCAAGGCCACGAGGACGACATCGAAGTGTTCGGATGGACCTGGGGTGTGCAGGCCGGCTCGGCGATCGGGTCGTCGGCCGCCACCGCGCGGCGCTCGTATCGTCAACTGGTCGTCAGCAAGGGCATTGATTCGGCCTCGGTCGGCTTGTTGAGCGCGCTCGCGACCAACGACGAGATCAAGGAAGCCGTGCTGTCGATGCGAAAGGCGGGCGGTAGCGTGCTCGACTACTACAGCCTGTCGCTCGCCGGCGCCCGCGTGGTCGACGTCGCGGTCGACGTCGGCATCGACGGTTGGCCGATCGAGCGGGTGACGATCGCCTTCACGAAGATCGGGATCGAATACAAGAAGCAGCAGGCCACGGGCGGTAGCGGCGGGTCGTTCTCGTTCAGCGACGAAGTGCTGCCGCAATGAGCGTTCGACACGACGGCGTCGCGCGATGAAACCGTCGGCGGAGACGCTGCTTGCCGATGGCGAGCCGCGTGCAGCGTTGCAGGCGCTCCAGTCCGAAGTGCGCGAGCGCCCGGCGGAGGCGAAGCTGCGGGTCTTCCTGTTTCAGTTGCTGTGCGTGCTGGGCGACTGGGTGCGGGCCGGCAAGCAGCTCGAGGTCTGTGGCGAGCTCGACCCCAAAAGTCTTGCGATGGTCGCGGTCTATCGGGAGGCGATCGCGGCCGAGTCGGTACGCGCGTCGGTCATGGCCGGCACGTCGAGGCCGGTGGTGCACGGACCGACTGAGGACTGGATCGCCTCGCTCGTCGATGCGCTGGCGAGCGACAACGGTGGTGACCACGCAGGCGCTGCGCGACTTCGTACGCAGGCGTTCGACGCGGCGCCGGCGACACGCGGCACGTTGAACGGCGAAGCCTTCGAATGGATCGCCGATGCCGATACGCGCCTCGGCCCGATGCTGGAAGTCGTCGTCGCGGGCAGCTATCGATGGTTGCCGTTCTCCGTCCTGTCGAAGGTCGTCGTCGAAGCGCCGGTCGACCTTCGCGACCTGGTCTGGGCACCCGCGCACCTCACCTTCGCGACCGGCGACGAGCAACCGGCGTTGATCCCCGTGCGTTACGCGCTGACCGAAGCGGAAGACCACGGCGCGTTGCTCCTCGCACGCAAGACCGACTGGATCGAGTCCGGGCCCGACCAGTACCGCGGCCTCGGCCAGCGTCTCTTCGTCACCGACGTGGCGGAGGTCGGCTTGCTGGAGATGCGCGAACTGCTCATCTCGCCGGCCGTCGCCGACTGATCGATCGATGCGATGTCCGTCGATGCCCGCAACCGCCTGCAACCGTCACTGCTCGATCGCCTGACCGACGATCGTCCGGGCGAGAAGGTGGAGGGCGAGCTCGATCGGGTGATGTCGAAGGCACGTTTTCGACAGGCGGTGCTGCGCGACCTCGGCACGTTGTTCAACGCGGTACAGCCGCTCGCCCGCAACGAGGCGCTCGCGCATCCGGCGTTGTCGACCAGCGTGCTCAACTTCGGCATGCCGCCGCTGACCGGTGAGCTGGCGTCGAAGCTCGACGTGACCGATGTGGTCACGGCCATTCGCGACGCGATCGTTCGCTTCGAGCCGCGCGTGATGGCCGAGACGCTCAGCGTCCGGGCCCTAGAGTCGGACAGCGTGCTCGATACGCACAACGTGATCGAGCTCGAAATTCGTGGGCACCTCTGGTCGCAGCCGCTGCCGATCGAGATCCTGTTGCGCACGCAGCTCGACCTCGAAGCAGGGCAGGTCCAGGTCCGCGAGGCGAGAGCGCCGCTGCAGCAGTCCGGGTACAGGAAGTGACCGGGCGCATGCGAGGCTCGACCTGACATGGATCCCCGTCTCCTGCGTCTCTACAACGACGAGTTGATCCACCTGCGCGAGGTGGGCGCCGAGTTCGCG
>CAXTPX010000769.1:0-2142 GCA_964246005.1 uncultured Burkholderiaceae bacterium
GTGGGAACAGCGCCAGGACGGCATCCAGCGACGGTCGCTCGTCGTTCCGGAGACCGTCGAGCAACCCGACCTGCGGGAGTTGCTGCGCCTCCTCGACGAGCAGCGCCGTACGTCGCGGCCTGCTTGACGGGCGCCTCCGGTCACGCGGTGTCGAAGCCTTCCGACTGCAGACGCCACATCTCGGCATAGACGCCGCCCGCTGCCTGCAGCACCTGCGGCGGCGCGTCCTCCGCGATGCGGCCATCGACGATCACGACGACGCGATCGAACGACGAGACGGTCGACAGCCGATGCGCGACCGCGATCACGGTGCGACCCTGCATCAAGCGGAGCAGCGCTTCCTGGATCTCGCCTTCCGACTTGCTGTCGAGCGCCGACGTCGCTTCGTCGAGCAGCAACAGCGGCGCATCCATCAGGAAGGCGCGCGCGATGCCGATGCGCTGACGCTGCCCGCCGGACAACCGGACGCCGCGCTCGCCCACCATCGTGTCGTACCCGTCCGGCAACAGCCGGATGAAGTCGTCGCAGCGCGCGTCGCGCGCCGCCCGATGGACGTCGCCGTCGGTCGCGTCGGGACGTCCGTAGCGCAGGTTCTCCATGACGGTTCGATGCAGCAGCGTGATCTCCTGCGGCACCACCGCGATCGCATCCCGCAGGCTTTGCTGACGCACGTCGGCGATCGATTGGCCGTCGATCCGGATGCGGCCGGATCCGACGTCGGCGACGCGCTGGATCAGCTTGATCAGCGTCGACTTGCCGGCGCCCGACGGGCCGACGATGCCGACGCGCTGGCCGGCCGGGATCGTGAGGTCGAGGTCGACGAAGAGGGGCGGCTCGGCACCGTACGCGAACGTCACGCGCTCGAAGCGGACTTCGCCGGCGCCGGCGCGAAACGTGGTCGCGTGCGGCTGGTCGGCGACGGTGTGCGGCACCGCGACGACCTTCAGCATCTCCTCGATGGTCCCGAACTGCTGCGACGCGTCGACCAGCGAGAGGGCGAGGTCGCGCGAGCCGTGCAGGATGCGAAAGGTGAGCGCGCTGATCAGCACGACGCTGCCGGCTTCGCTCCGGCCCGCGCGCCACGCGAGCACGGCCCAGATCAGCATGCCGCCCGCCATCAGCCACAGCATCGCGTCGTGCAGGACGCGCGCCTTCTCGAGGAACAGCCAGCTCGTGCGTTGTGCATCGGCCTCAGCGCCGAAGGCGGCCTTCAGTCGAGCGTATTCGCGCGAGCGGGCCGAGAAGGCCTGCACCATCCACACGTTCGAGACCACGTCGATCAACGCACCGCCGACCTTCGACGCCTCTTCGGCGAAGCGCTGCTGCAGCGGTCGGGCACGAATCCCGAACCACGTCATGAAGGCGGCGACGATCGCGACGAAACCGATCAGCGCGAGCGCCATGCGGTGATCGATCGTCGCGATGACCAGGACCGCGCCGATGAAGTCGACGCACGGCGGCAGGATCTTCCACACGCCGGTCAACAGGATCGACGCGGTCGCGCCCGCGGTCGCGGTCACCCGGTTGCCGAGCGAGCCGACGAGATGCCCCGAGAAGTACGCGAGCGAGTGCCCCGACAGGTGCCTGAACAGATCGAGTCGCACATCGACGCCGGTCGCGATCACCGTGCCGCACGTGAGCCAGCCGGCGATGCGCCACAACGCGCTCTCCGCGGCGATCAACGTGACGAAGAGCGCGAGGCAGTACCAGATCAGTCGCGTCGTTCGATCGCCTTCGGCCATCGTGTCGACGATCAGCTTCATCCCGTATTGCACGCCGACCGAGCAGGCTGCCGCCATGACGACGAGCGTGAGGAGAGCGACGAAGCGCCCCGGTCGGCGGGCGAGGTACGACCAGATAAACGCGAGGGGTCGCGACGGTAGACGGTCCTCGTCGACGACTGCATCGGAGACCGGCGTCGCGGGCGCTGCGGACGGCGCATGCCCGAAGGTTCGCGGCGACCGCCATCGGGCCGGCGCCCGCTCGAACGCGGTCGTGGACTGCTGGGAATCCGGATTCATCGGCGAGGGATGTGCGGCGGGGACGACGATCGGGCGGAGCGCAACGGAGGCGTCCATCGACGAATATCGGGCGCGCCGCGATCGATAGTGCCGCGGCCTCGCGGCGAAATCGCTCAGCCCG
>CAXTPX010000770.1:0-2131 GCA_964246005.1 uncultured Burkholderiaceae bacterium
CCGCGAAATCCGTCCGGTTGTTTCATCGAATGTCGGTTCGGCGCCTGCATGCGGCGCGCGTCGGAACACGGGTGGGCGGCGCATCGCTTATTCTCTCTTGCGCCGCCGGCCCGTCGCGCCGCGCCGAGTATGGCGTACCGCGCGATTCCTTTCTGCCTGAACATTCGACCTCTCGATGATCCCGTCCCTCGTTCGCGTTCTTTCCACGCTTGCATTGCTCGCCGCGACCTTCGGGGTCGCAGTCCCGGCGTCTGCGCAATCCGCCCTGCCGCCGATCGCGGCCGCGACGTCGTGCCCGCCGGTGCTGCAGAAGACCTTCAAGAAACTGCAGGACGAGTCCGACCAGTCGCTCTGCCAGTACGCCGGCAAGGTGATCCTCGTCGTCAACACCGCGAGCTTCTGCGGGTACACGAGCCAGTACGAAGGCCTCGAAGCGCTGTACGCGAAGTACGCGTCGAAGGGTCTCGTCGTGCTCGGCTTTCCGTCGAACGACTTCGAACAGGAACCCGGGAGCAACAAGGACATCGCCGATTTCTGCTTCAACACCTACGGCGTCAAGTTCCCGATGTTCTCGAAGACGTCGGTCGTCGGCAAGAACGCGAACCCGCTGTACGTCGACCTCGCGCACCTGACGAACAAGCGGCCCGAATGGAACTTCCACAAGTATCTGATCGACCGCAACGGCAAGCCGGTCCAGAGCTTCGCGAGCGTCGTGTCGCCGACCGATCGGCGTTTCGTCACCGAGCTCGAGCGACTGCTCGCTTCCTGAGAGTTCGCTTCGCCCGGGGTGCACGCCGCAGCGCGCCCGTTGCTGCAGAAAACCGTTCCGCCCGAAATTGCGTATAGCGCTTGTCGTCGTCGCTGGTCGTCGAAGTGCGGCCGGGCGACGGCCCCTGAACTCCTTTCCGGATGCCCTGTGGATATCGCAGTCGTCGGTGCCGGTATTTCCGGTCTCTCCTGTGCCTGGAAACTGCGACGAAGCCTGCTCGACGCGGACGCCGATCGCGTCACGCTGTACGAAGCGAACGACTACGCCGGTGGCCACAGCCACACGGTCGACGTCGAGGTCGACGGCATGACCGCCCCGGTGGATACCGGCTTCCTCGTCTTCAATCATCGGACCTATCCGCAGCTCGTGGCTCTCTTCGACATGCTCGGTGTCGAGACCGTCGCCTCGGAGATGACCTTCTCGGTGCGGCTCGGCGGCATCGGCACCAGGGCGATCGAATGGGCCGGCCACGATCTCGACTCGGTGTTCGTGCAACGACGCAATCTCGTCGATCCACGCTTCCTGCGGATGCTCGCGGACCTGGTCCGCTTCAATCGACACACGTCGACGCTCGCCGGCCATCGGAACACGGCGCTCGACACCTGGACGCTCGGCGAATTTCTCGACGCGCATCGCTACTCGCGCGCATTCCGCGACTGGTACCTGTTGCCGATGGCCGCCGCGATCTGGTCGTGCTCGACGGCGCAGATGCGCGACTTTCCGCTCTCCACGTTCGTCAACTTCTGCGCGAATCACGGCCTGCTGCAGATCGCCGATCGGCCGCAGTGGTACACGGTCAAGGGTGGCGCACGCTCGTACGTCGAACGCATCGTCGCGACGCTGGACGACGTGCGCCTGGAAGCACCGGCCCTCGACATCACGCGCGTGCAGTCGGGCGGCTCGACCAAGGTCGCCGTGCGGACCGCGAACGGAACGAAGCTCCACGACCATGCGGTGCTCGCCTGTCATGCCGATCAATCGCTCGCGTTGCTCGACGGCATCGACCGCGACGAGCGGGAGGTCCTCGGGGCGGTTCGCTACCAGGCCAACCACGCGGTCCTGCACACCGATGCCGACGTGCTGCCGGCGAATCGCAAGGCGTGGGCCGCCTGGAACTATCAGTGCGACATCGATTCGTCCGCGCCGGACGACCGGTCGGTCTGCGTGCACTACCTCATCAATCGCCTGCAACCCTTGCCGTTCACGCGTCCCGTCATCGTGTCGCTCAATCCGGTCGCCCCGCCGAAGCCGTCGACCGTTCTCGGCGCATTCGACTATTCCCATCCGGTCTTCGACGCGCGGGCGATCAACGCGCAGCGCGGATTGCCGTCCATCCAGGGACGAGGCAACGTCTGGTACTGC
>CAXTPX010000771.1:0-2129 GCA_964246005.1 uncultured Burkholderiaceae bacterium
GAGCACCGCACCGAGCAGCGACCCCATGCCGCCCACCACGGTAACCACGAACGCGATCGCAAGCACGCTGTTGCCCATCTCCGGGCTCGCGCCCTGAAGCGGGGCGGCCAGCAGCCCCGCGAGGGCGGCCAGGCCGGTGCCAATGCCGAACACCAGCAGCCAGACCTTCGCGATGTCGATGCCGAGCACGCGCACGATCTCGGGATCGCGCGAGCCGGCTCGGAGGATGAGCCCGAAGCGCGTCTTCTCGCGGAAGAGCCACAGCGCGATGACCACCAGCGCGGTCGCGCCGATCAGGAAGAGACGGTAGGTCGGGAAGTAGCCGAAGCCGAGGTTGACCGCGCCACGCAGTTCGGCCGGCGTCGATGTCGGCACGCCCTCGATGCCGAAGATCGTGCGCATCGCTTCGACCATGACGTACGACAGGCCGAAGGTCAGCAGCAGCGGATAGTCGATGCCGCGGCCGTACAGCGGTCGCACGAGCACGCGTTCGGTGCAGAGGCCGATGACGCCGACCGCGAGCGGCGTCAGCAACAGGCTGAACCAGAAGCTGCCGGTCAGGCCGAGGAAGTAGACGCCGAGGAACGCGCCGACCGTGAAGAACGCGCCGTGCGCGAAGTTGACGACGGTCAGCATGCCGAAGATCAGCGACAGGCCGAGTGCGAGCAATGCGTAGACGGCGCCGAGCGCGATGCCGGTCATCAACTGCAGCAGGAGGAGGGAGGGGGTGTATTCACTCATCGAAAGACAAGCAACGACGCTGGGTTCCCGCGTTCGCGGGAACGACGGTGCTTGATATATCTTCCAACTCTGAACCGTCGTTCCCGCGAACGCGGGAACCCAGTGTCGTATCGCTTTTCACGAGATCACGTGCTGATCTTGTGTCCCTCTTCCTCGCAGCTCCGCAGGTTCGCCTCGTCCGGCGCCTCGATCGACAGCACGTTGAACACGTCGTTCTTGTCCTTCATGCCCTTCGACTTCGACTCGACGATGATCACCGACTGCACCGACTGGTGGTCGCACTTGCGATAAAACTGGTCGCCCTTGTACCAGTTGTACTTGAGCTGCCGGAGCGCGATCGAGACCGGCACCGACTCGGTCGACTTCGCATTGATCACCGCCTGCAGCACGCTGCGGATGCCCGCGTACCCGAGCGCGCCGTAGTCCGACGGCACCGCGCCGCCATACGCCTTGCGGAACTTGTCGTTGAACGCCTTCGCGGCCGGGATCTTGTCCTCCATGCCCCAGTAGTACGACGTGCCGCCGAGGATGCCGTCGAACGCGTCGGGTCCACCCGCTTGTCGCGAGGTGTACAGCAGCACCGGCGTGATCACCTTCATGCTGCTCTTCATGCCGAAGTCGGTGACCTGCTTCGCCGAGTTGACTAGGTCGCGGCCGAAGTTGGCGAGCACCAGGATGTCGGGCTTCAACGACTGGATGCGCGGCAGGAACGCCGAGAAGTCGGACGTGCCGAGCGGATGCCGGATGTCGGCCAGCGTCGTCGCGCCCATCGTCTTGCCGGCGCGCTCGAAGCCGCGGACCATCTCCTGCCCGTACGCGTAGTCGGCCGTCAGATACACGATCTTCTTGCCGAACTTCGGGAACGCATAGCGCGCGACGGCGCCCGACGTGACGTGCGGGTTCAACGCCTCGTGGAACGTGTACAGGCTCCAGTCCTTCGCATCGTTGATCGCGTCCGACTGGCTGATCGAGTTGAACAGCACCTTCCGTGGCGCCGACACCGCGTTGATCGACAACTGGGTCGCGGCCGACAGCGACCCGACGATGAAGTTGACCCGGTCCTTCTCGATCAACTCGAGCGTGCGGGTCGCGGCCTCGCCGGGGTTGAGCTTGTCGTCGCGCACGAGCAGTTCGGCCTTCTGCCCGTTGTAGCCGCCCGCGTCGTTGAACTCCTTCACCGCGAGTTCGGCGGCGCGCACCTGATCCTGCGCCTCGGCCGAGAACGCACCGGTCAGCGGCGTCGGGAAGCCGATCCTGATCGTCGGCGATTGCGCGCGTGCGATGTTGAAGAGCGGCAACGCGGCCAGGGCGGTGCCGCCGGCCAGCAGCGTGCGTCGACGACGATCGATGGTGTTGCTCATTCAGGTCTCCCGGTGAAGATGAAGCGG
>CAXTPX010000772.1:0-2121 GCA_964246005.1 uncultured Burkholderiaceae bacterium
GCCGAGCAGCCCGGGCGCCTCGCCTTTGATGTACTTGAACAGCGGATGCGCGTCGTCGCCGTTGACGTCGACCTTCTCGAACATCGGGAACGTGACGCCGTAGTTCTTCGTGCAGAACTGCGCGATGTCGCCGGCGTCGCCCGGCTCCTGGCCGCCGAACTGGTTGCACGGGAAGCCGAGCACCTCGAAGCCGGACTCCCGGTACTTCTCGTAGACCGCCTCGAGCCCTTCGTACTGCGGCGTGAAGCCGCACTTGCTCGCGGTGTTGACGATCAACAGCACCTTGCCGCGCGTCGCGGCGAGGTCGGCCGGCTTGCCGTCGAGTGAATTGGCGGAAAAGTCGTAGATGCTGCTCATCGCATTGCTCCCCGAAGAAGATCGGAAAGCATAGCGCAGGCGGGTCGACAGCGACTCCTCGACACGTGTGGTGGTCTGACCGGCTCCGCGAGTGTCGATCCCCACGACGGTTCGTCGCCAGGCCGTGCCACGTGCGTGGCTTGCGAGCGGCTTCGAGCCGCTCACAAGCCAGACCTACTGCGGGAGCGCCGATCCCCGCGCTGTGCGCGGGCCCCTCGACGGGCCCCGCGTGGGTCTAGACCAGCCCGAGGTGCTCGATGCCCTTCGTCAGGTCCGCCGCGCGGGCGTTCTTGCTGTGCAGCTTGATCGACAGCCGCAGGTCGTTGACCGAGTCGGCGTTGCGGAGCGCATCCTCGTACGAGATGCGGTCCTGCTCGAAGAGGTCGAACAGCGCCTGGTCGAACGTCTGCATGCCGAGCTCGCGCGAACGCTTCATGATCTCCTTGATCTCGTGCACCTCGCCCTTGAAGATCAGGTCGGCGATCAGCGGCGAGTTCAGCATGATCTCGACCGCGGGCACGCGGCCCTTCGTGTCCTTCAGCGGGATCAGCCGCTGCGAGATCATTCCCTTCAGGTTCAGCGACAGGTCCATCAGCAGCTGCGCGCGCCGCTCCTCCGGGAAGAAGTTGATGATCCGGTCGAGCGCCTGGTTCGAGCTGTTCGCATGCAGCGTCGCGAGGCACAGGTGACCGGTCTCGGCGAACGCGATCGCGTGCTCCATCGTCTCGCGCTCGCGGATCTCGCCGATCAGGATCACGTCGGGCGCCTGCCGCAACGTGTTCTTCAACGCGGAGAACCAGTCGGCCGTGTCCACGCCCACCTCGCGCTGCGTGACGATGCAGTTGCGATGCGGATGCACGTATTCGACCGGATCCTCGACCGTGACGATGTGCCCGTAGCTGTTCTCGTTGCGATGGCCGATCAGCGCGGCCAGCGTCGTCGACTTGCCCGAGCCGGTCGCCCCGACCATGATCACCAGCCCGCGCTTCGTCATCACGACGTCCTTCAGCACGTCGGGGATGCCGAGCTCCTCGATCGTCGGGATGCGCGTCGTGATGGTCCGCAGCACGAGGCCGATGCGGCCCTGCTGCACGAACGCGTTGACGCGAAAGCGCCCGATGCCCGCGGGGCTGATCGCGAAGTTGCATTCCTTCGTGGCCTCGAACTCCGAGGCCTGCTTGTCGTTCATGATCGCGCGCGCCAGTTCCGCAGTGTGCTGCGCGGTCATCGCCTGGTTCGACACCGGCGTGATCTTGCCGTCGATCTTGAACGCCGGCGGAAACTCGGCCGTGATGAAGAGATCGGAGCCCTTCTTGCTGAGCATCAGGCGCAACAGGTCGTACATGAACTTGGTGGCCTGTTCGCGTTCCATCAGTGACCTCTGTCGATGCGGTTATGGGCGCCGGGCCCTGGTGACGCTCAGAGCGGGAAGCTGTCCTTGTTCGACGCGCGGTTGCGCGCCTCGATCGGGCTGACGACGTTGCGACGGACCAGTTCGATCAGGTTCTGGTCGAGCGTCTGCATGCCGACGTTCTGGCCGGTCTGGATCGCCGAGTACATCTGCGCGATCTTGTTCTCGCGGATCAGGTTCCGGATGGCCGGCGTGCCGATCATGATCTCGTGCGCGGCGACGCGACCGCTGCCGTCCTTCGTCTTCAGCAGCGTCTGCGAGATGACCGCGCGCAGCGACTCGGACAGCATCGTGCGCACCATCTCCTTCTCGGCCGCGGGGAACACGTCGACGATACGGTCGATGGTCTTGGC
>CAXTPX010000773.1:0-2119 GCA_964246005.1 uncultured Burkholderiaceae bacterium
CGGGCGCCGACAAGGTCAGCATCAACTCGAGCGCGATCGCCAATCCCCAGCTGATCGCCGATGCCGCCGGGCACTACGGCTCGCAGTGCATCGTGGTCGCGATCGATGCGCGGCGTGACGATGCGGGAAGCTGGCAGGTCTACACGCACGGTGGCCGTCAGGCGACCGGACAGGACGCCGTCGCGTGGGCGAAGCACGTGTCCGCGCTCGGCGCGGGCGAGATCCTATTGACGAGCATGGACCGCGATGGAACGCAGGGCGGCTTCGACCTCGAGTTGACGCGCGCGGTGTCCGACGCGGTACCGGTGCCGGTCATCGCATCGGGCGGCGTCGGGTCGCTCGCGCATCTGGCCGACGGGGTCATCGACGGCCATGCCGATGCGGTCCTCGCGGCCAGCATCTTCCATTACGGCACGTTCACCGTCGGCGAGGCCAAGCGCTACATGGCCGACCGCGGCATCGCGATGCGCCTGTCATGACCATGAATATCGATGTCGCAGCGCCAAGCTGGCTCGACGATGTCCGCTGGAACGACCAGGGTCTCGTCGCGGCGATCGCGCAGGAGATCGGCAGCAACGACGTGCTGATGCTCGCGTGGATGAGCCGCGAGGCGCTCGCCGAGACGCTGGCGCGCGGCGAAGCGGTGTACTGGAGTCGCTCGCGCCGACAGCTCTGGCACAAGGGCGATACGTCGGGACACTTCCAGCGAGTCCATGACATCCGCCTCGACTGCGACGGCGATGCGGTCCTGCTCAAGGTCGAGCAGGTCGGCGGCATCGCGTGTCACACCGGGCAGCACAGCTGCTTCCATCGCAAGCTCGACGGCGATACGGACGTTGCGCGATGGGTCGACGAAGGTCAGGCCCGATGAGCGGCGACGACGTCCTCGCCCGTCTCGCGCAGGTGATCGAATCGCGACGGGGCGGGGACCCCGCCACGTCGTACGTCGCGCGCCTGCTGTCGCGCGCGCCCGATGCGGTGTTGAAGAAGATCGGCGAGGAAGCGACCGAGACGGTCATGGCCGCGAAGGACAACGATCGAACGCGTATCGTGGCCGAGACCGCGGACCTGTGGTTCCACTGTCTCGTGATGCTCGCGCAGTACGATCTCGCGCCGGCCGACGTCCTCGCCGAACTCGCGCGGCGCGAAGGCCTCTCGGGACTCGACGAGTTCTCCGCGCGGAAGGCGGCGGCGAACGAGGACACCCACTAGTGGCCTGTAACGGACAATTCGACAGCGCCTGGCAAGCGGCTCGCACGCCGATGCCGCGTTGCTCGTCGTCGCCGTAGCAGGGGCTATGACGCCCCCTCGCGCCTTGCCTCGGCGCGCGATCCACTCATCCGACACTGCCGGTTCATCCGTCACAGGCCACCATGAACGACATGACCCCGTCACCGGACTGCCTCTTCTGCAAGATCGTCGCCGGGCAGATCCCGTCGAAGAAGGCGTACGAGGACGACGATTTCCTCGCGTTCCACGACATCAACCCGGCGGCGCCGGTGCACGTGCTCGTGATTCCGAAGATGCACCTCGAGTCGCTCGCCGATTGCGAGACCGAGCACGGCGAGCTGATCGGCCGGCTCGTCGCGCTGGCGCCCCGCATCGCGCGCGAGCAGGGCGTGGGTTACGACGGGCCGGACGGCACCAGCGGATTCAAGGCGCTGTTCAACACCGGACGGGGCGGCGGGCAGGAGGTCTATCATCTGCACCTGCACGTCATCGGTGGTCCACGGCCGTGGAAGCCGCGCTGACCGGAACCGGTAGCGACGAGACGGGCCTGCACGGATTCGAATGGGTGACGAGGAGGCGATGTCCTCCTCGGGAAACGCGCCGTCGGCGCGTCGGGAGAAAGCAATGGGCAGTCTGAGCATCTGGCACTGGTTGATCGTTCTCGTCGTGGTACTGCTGATCTTCGGCACGAAGAAGCTGCGCAACATGGGCGAAGACTTGGGCGGCGCGGTCAAGGGGTTCAAGCAAGGCATGAAGGACGGCTCCGAAACGCCCGGCGAGACCCCGAAGGTGGCCGACCGCACCACCATCGACGTCGAGGCCCGCGACCGGACCCGCCCCTGAACCGCTTCGCCGTCGGCCTCGACCGGTCCCTCACAGGCCGCTCTCC
>CAXTPX010000774.1:0-2119 GCA_964246005.1 uncultured Burkholderiaceae bacterium
CTTCCTGGTCGCGCAGTTCGTCCTCGAGGATGCGGCGGCGATCGTTGTCACGCGACTTCTGGGTCGTGCCGTCGCCCTTCGGGAAACCGGCGGGCGTCGTCGAAGACGTCGCCGTCTTTCCCGGCGCCCTGGGGATCACGACCGGGTCGACGCTGATCTTGGTGCAACCCTTGCCACTGCCGACGTTGCCGTAGACCGGCTGTCCGCGATCGTCGACGCACTTGTAGATGTCGCTCTGCGCATGCGCGACGCCCTGCATGAAGGCGAGGCCGACGACGAGCAGACACGATGCTGTAAGACGACGATGCGACATGATTTTTTTCGGACGGGAGTGTTCGACGGCGATCGAAATGATAACGCCTGCGTCGCCCTGCCCGCCGACCGCTCGACCGGTCCTGCGACGACGTCGATCGGCCCGCCGCCCGGACCAACGACAAGCGGCGCCGAAGCGCCGCTCGTCGACCGATGCGAGAACCGTGCTACAGCGAGTAGTACATGTCGAACTCGATCGGATGGGTCGTCATGCGGAAGCGCGTGACTTCCTCCATCTTCAGGTCCATGTAGGCATCGATCATCGCATCGGTGAACACGCCACCCTTCGTCAGGAACGCGCGATCCTGGTCCAGATGTTCGAGCGCCTGGTCCAGGCTCGAACAGACGGTCGGGATCTTCGCGTCTTCTTCCGGCGGGAGGTCGTACAGGTTCTTGTCGGCAGCCTCGCCCGGATGGATCTTGTTCTCGACGCCGTCGAGGCCGGCCATCAGCAACGCGGAGAACGCGAGATACGGATTGGCGGTCGGGTCCGGGAAGCGAACCTCGATGCGACGTGCCTTCGGGCTCTGCACGTACGGGATGCGAATCGATGCGGAACGGTTGCGGGCCGAGTACGCCAGCTTGACCGGCGCCTCGAAGCCCGGCACGAGACGCTTGTACGAATTGGTGCCGGGGTTGGTGATCGCGTTCAGCGCGCGGGCGTGCTTGATGATGCCGCCGATGTAATACAGCGCGAACTCCGACAGGCCCGCGTAGCCGTCGCCCGCGAACAGGTTGTTGCCGTCCTTCCACACCGACTGGTGGACGTGCATGCCGGACCCGTTGTCGCCGACGACCGGCTTCGGCATGAACGTCGCCGTCTTGCCGTAGGAGTGCGCGACGTTGTGGATGACGTACTTCATCTTCTGCAGCCAGTCGGCGCGCTCGACCAGCGTCGAGAACTTCGTGCCGATCTCGCACTGGCCGGCGCCTGCCACCTCGTGGTGATGCACCTCGACCGGCACGCCGATCGCCTCGAGGATCAGGCACATCTCCGAGCGCATGTCCTGCAGCGAGTCGACCGGCGGCACCGGGAAATACCCCCCCTTGACCGCGGGTCGGTGGCCGAGGTTGCCGCCTTCGATCTTCAGGCCGGTCGACCACGACGCTTCCTCGGAATCGATCTTCACGAAGCAGCCGGACATGTTCACGCCCCAGCGGACCTGGTCGAAGATGAAGAATTCGGGCTCCGGACCGAAGTACGCGACATCGCCGATGCCCGACGACTTGAGGTAAGCCTCGGCGCGACGCGCGAGCGAGCGCGGGTCGCGCTCGTACCCCTTGCCGTCGGACGGCTCGATCACGTCGCAGCTGATGCAGACCGTGGTCTCTTCGCGGAACGGGTCGAGGAAGGCGGTGTTCGGATCCGGCATCAGCAGCATGTCCGACGCCTCGATGCCCTTCCAGCCGGCGACCGACGAGCCGTCGAACGCGTGTCCGTCGTCGAACTTGTCCTGACCGAAGTGCGAGATCGGAACCGAGACGTGTTGCTCCTTGCCCTTGGTGTCGGTGAAGCGGAAGTCGACGAACTTCGCCTCGTTGTCCTTGACCATCTTCAACACGTCAGACGCAGTCATGCTCATCGAACACTCTCCTGGGTTTCGCTTTTGTGCAGGCGGGATTGGGGCGGGCGCGGGCAAACACACCGCATGGATGGCCGCCCGGAAAGGTAGCACCTTCCATGCCATCTGCCGAACGCACGGATGCGCCTCCACTCCTGCCAGGCAGTCGATGAAGCCCGACACCCACCGACCTTCCCCGCCCTCTTGCGGTGCGGCGTGCACGCAGTCGAGCGTCGATGGTGCGT
>CAXTPX010000775.1:0-2118 GCA_964246005.1 uncultured Burkholderiaceae bacterium
CGGTCGTGAGCCACCAGTCGAAGCCGCGCGGATTCGGCAGTGCCCGGTCGAAGTCCACGCCGGCCAGATGCAGGCGCGCGAGGACGGAGCCGATCGCGGCGCAATGGTCCGCGAGCGGCCGCATCATCGAACGCCCGGACAGTCGCGTGACGAGGGCGGCCGGCTTCCCGGCCAACGGCGCGTGCAGCGCGCCATCGCGATCGGCGATCGGCGAAGGACACGGAATGCCGTGCACCGCGAGGTGCTTCATCAGCGACAGGTAGTACGGCAGGTGTTCCGCGTCCAGGCGTTCGAACAGCGTCAGCACGAAGCGTCGCTCGCGACCCTCGTCGCGGGTGGTGACGAAGTAGTTGCTGTTCTCGATGCCGGATTCGATTCCACGCCATTCGATCAGCGTGCCCACGTCACGGAGCGACAGCCATTCGCACAGCGCGTCGTGGTCGAGTGCCGTGTAGACCGCCATGGCGTCAGGGGCGACGCCGCTCACGCCGAAGCGGCAGGGCGATCAACGCTTCAGAACTCGAACAGCGTCCATTGCGGCGCCCTGACCCCGCCGTTGATCTCGGTCGCATTCGTCATCGTGCCCTTGCCGTCGGGGTCGACCAGCACGTACGGCTTGCCGAACTTCGGCGTGACGCGCACCGCATAGAGACGGCCGCCCTTGGTCCTGAACTCCTCGACCTTGTTTTCGCCATCCTGCCGGATGGTGATCGCCGGCGACTCCTCGTCCTCGGGGGTCGGCGTCGTCGACAATCGCGGCGGCGGCGGAATGTCGGGCAGCGGCTCGAGGCCTTTCGGCGGCGACTGCGCGAGTGCTGCACCGGTCGACATCAACGCCAACGACAGGCTTGCGGCGAGGCCCTGCATGCGCTTCTTCATGGTCACCTCTCAGAGATACAGCATCTGCTCGAACTCGGACGACGTGGGCGCGATGCTGCGTCGTTCGTAGAACTCGAAGATCGTGTCGACCACGGCCTGGGCATCATCGACGACGGTCATCAGGTCGAGGTCGTCGGGCCGGATCAACCCGCGCGTCGCGAGCTGGTCGCGCATCCAGTCGAGGAGGCCCGACCAGAACGCCGAGCCGACCAGCACGATCGGCATCACGCGCGTCTTGCCGGTCTGGATCAACGTCAACGCTTCGCTCAATTCGTCGAGCGTGCCGAAGCCACCGGGCATGACGACGTAGGCGGACGCGTACTTGACGAACGCGACCTTGCGCGAGAAGAAGTGACGGAAGCGCAGCACGACGTCCTGATAGTCGTTGCCCTTCTGTTCGTGCGGCAGCTCGATGTTGAGTCCGACCGAAGGCGCCTTGCCTTCGAAGGCGCCCTTGTTGGCCGCTTCCATCAGGCCGGGACCACCGCCGGAGATGACCGCGAAGCCCGAATCGGCGAGCAGGCGCGCGATCTTTTCGGTGAGGATGTACTCGGGGGTGCCGGCCGGAATGCGGGCCGATCCGAAGATGCTGACGGCGGGCCGGATGTCGGCCAGGCGTTCGGCCGCCTCGACGAACTCTGACATAATTCCCAGCACGTGCCACGACTCACGTGCCTTCATCGTCGGCGCCTTGCCGGTCGCGAATTCGTTGCGCTTCCCACGGTTCCAGGTGCCTCGTCGCGAACCGTCCAGCTCGCGCAACGTGGGCACGACTTTCAGATCTTTCATATGGATTTGCTGTTGTTGGTGGACGGCTCGAGTTACCTGTACCGCGCGTTCCACGCGCTCCCGGATCTGCGCAACAAGGCGGGGGAGCCGACCGGCGCCATCTACGGCATGGTGTCCATGCTGCGGCGCTTGAAGCAGGATATCGATGCGCAGTATAGCGCCGTGATATTCGATGCACCGGGAAAGACTTTCCGCGACGAGTGGTACCCGGAATACAAGGCGACCCGCTCGTCGATGCCCGACGATCTGGTGCGCCAGATCGTGCCGATCCACGCGGTCGTCGCGGCGCTCGGGTGGCCGATCCTGATGATCGACAACGTCGAAGCCGATGACGTGATCGGTACCTTGTGCAAGCGCGCCACGGCCGAAGGACTGCGCACGCTCGTGTCCACCGGCGACAAGGATCTCGCACAACTCGTCGACGACCACGTCACGCTGATCAACACGATG
>CAXTPX010000776.1:0-2118 GCA_964246005.1 uncultured Burkholderiaceae bacterium
TGCACGAACTCTGGTCGACGCGCCGCTTCAGGCCGTAGTCGGTCGGCTGCGGCAACAGCGACGTGCAGTTCGACTGCTCGCCGCAATCGCCGCAACCCTCGCACACCGCTTCGTTGATGAAGATGCGTCGGGCAGCGGGCGGGAACTCCCCGCTCTTGCGGCGGCGGCGCTTCTCCGCGGCGCAGACCTGGTCGTAGATCAGGACCGACACGCCTTCGTAGTCGCGCAGCTCGCGCTGCACGTCGTCCATCGCGTCGCGGTGATGCAGCGAGAACCTCAAGCCTTCCTCGTCGGCCGGCAGCTTCGAACGATCGCTCCAGCGGGTCGGGTCTTCGGCGACCAGCGCAATGCGGCGCACCCCTTCGGCCGCGACCTGCCGCGCGATGCGCGGCACGGTGAGCGGTCCGTCGACCGGCTGTCCACCGGTCATCGCGACCGCGTCGTTGTAGAGGATCTTGTAGGTGATGTTGACGCGGGCCGCGACCGCGGCGCGGATCGCGAGCGAGCCGGAGTGGTAGTAGGTGCCGTCGCCGAGGTTCGCGAAGACGTGCTTGCGCTTCGAGAACCAGGCCTGCCCGAGCCACGGCGCGCCCTCGCCGCCCATGTGGGTCGTGGTCTTGTTGTGCTCGGGATAGATCGCGGTCGCCATCACGTGGCAGCCGATGCCGGCCAGCGCGAGACTGCCGTCAGGCACCTTCGTCGACGTGTTGTGCGGACAGCCGGAGCAGTACCACGCGGGACGGGTAGGCGTCGCCACGGCCTTGCCGAGGACGACGTCCTTCGCATCGAGGATCGCGAGCCGCATGCGGATCATGTCGCTGGTGTGGAAGCGCGCGATGCGCCCCGCGATGACGCGCGCCACCTGCGCGACCGAGAAGTCGGCCGTCGCCGGAAGTAGCCAGCGCCCGCGCGGCTGGGCCCACTCGCCCGCCTCGTCGAACTTGCCGATGACGCGCGGCCGCACGTCCTCGCGCCAGTTGTAGAGATGCTCCTTCAATTGATATTCGACGATCTGGCGCTTTTCCTCGACGACCAGAATCTCCTCGAGCCCGTCCGCGAACTCGCGCACCGAGTCGGGCTCGAGCGGCCACGGCATCGCCACCTTGAAGACCCGGATGCCGATGCGGGCGGCCTCGTCGGCGTCGATGCCGAGTTCCTCCAGCGCCTCGGCGACGTCGCGATACGACTTGCCCGACGCGACAATGCCGAGCTTCGCGTTCGGCGAGTCGATCGTGACGCGGTTGAGGCGATTGACCCGCGCGTAGGCGATCGCCGCGTAGATCTTGTAGTCCTGCATCAACGCTTCCTGCTTCCTCGCCTGCAGCCCGAGCGTGTCGGTCGACAGACGCGCGTGGACGCCGCCCACGGGAAACACGAAGTCGTGCGGCAGCCTGGTCTCCACGTTCGTCGCGTCGGCGAGGATCGACGACGACGACTCGACCGTGTCGGCGAGCGCCTTGAAGCCGACCGGCAGGCCGGCGAAGCGCGACATCGCGAAGCCGTGCAGGCCAAGCTCGAGGTATTCCTCGACGCTCTGCGGATACAGCATCGGGATCATCGCGTGCGAGAAGATGTGATCGCTCTGGTTCGGCAGCGTCGACGAGTACGCGCCGTGGTCGTCGCCGGCCACCAGCAGGACGCCGCCGTTGGGCGACGTCCCCGCGTGGCTCATGTGCTTGAACACGTCGCCGCAGCGGTCGACGCCCGGGCCCTTGCCGTACCACATCGCGAACACCCCGTCGACGTCGCTGCCGCCGGTCAGCGCGAGCTGCTGCGTGCCCCACACCGCGGTCGCGGCGAGTTCCTCGTTGATGCCGGGCAGAAACTTGATCGCGTTCGCGTCGAGGTGCGGCTGCGCTTTCCAGAACGCCTCGTCGATGCCGCCGAGCGGCGAGCCGCGATAGCCCGACACGAAGCCGGCGGTGTTCAGCCCGGCCGCCTGGTCGCGCCAGCGCTACACGAGCTTCAGGCGCACCAGCGCCTGAATGCCGCTCAGATAGACGCGGCCCGACCGGGCCGTGTACTTGTCGTCGAGTCCGACGTTCGCGAGCTGGTTGTGCTGCATGGCGATTCCTCCGTCCTGCTCTGCACCCTCTGTCCCGCCGGTGAACGGGACCC
>CAXTPX010000777.1:0-2113 GCA_964246005.1 uncultured Burkholderiaceae bacterium
GCGGCGTGCGATCAGTTGCGTGACCTGCGACCCGAAGTCGAGGATGAGGATCTTGGAATGCATCATGACGCCGCGGTCGCGGCCTCCCGGGTATCCGTGCGAAAGTGCGAGATCGCGATCGCCAGCGCCAACGCCTGCAGCGCAGCGCAGAAGAACATCGGGGCACCGAGTCGCCAGTCGCCCTTCGGCCAGTGCGACACGAACGCGAGGATCGGGGCCGCGAAGAGCGGCGCGACGACGGCCATCAGGCTGTTGAGCCCGCTGACGGCACCCATCGTCTGGCCCTGGTGGGTCGCGTCGCTCGCCTGCGAAACGAAGCTCTGCAGCACGGCCCCGACGACGTTGCCGAGGAAGCCGACGACGGTCACGACGTACAGCATCCAGCCCGCGGTCACGAGGCCGAATGCGAGATAGCCCAGCGCCGACGAAACCAGTCCCCAGACCGCGAGCTGCCGATGCGAGAAGCGCTTCAGCAATCGACCGAGCAGCAGACCCTGGACGAGTGCGGCGACGAGTCCGACCGCGAACAGCGACCAGCCGTTCTCGGTCGGTCCCCACCCGAAGCGGAAGGTCGTATACAGCACCCAGGTCGTGTACAGCGTGAATTGCGCCAGCGCGGAACAGGCGAGCACGCCGATCAGCCAGCCCGATCGCTCGAGCCGCGCGAGCGTCACCAGCGACGCGAACGGGTTGAGACGCGACAGCGAGAACGGTCGGCGCCGCTCGGCCGGCAGCGACTCGGGCAGCACGAGCACGCCATAGGCGAGGTTGACCAGCGACAGGCACCCGGCGACCAGGAACGGCAGATGCAGGTCGATGCCGCCGAGCAACCCGCCGATCACCGGACCCGCGATGAAGCCGATGCCGAACATCGCGCCGAGCAGTCCGAAGCGGGCCGCGCGCTGCTCGGGCGGCGTGATGTCGGCGACGTAGGCGTTGGCGACCGACGCGTTCGCCTGCATCGCACCGCCGACGACGCGCGACGCGATCAGCATCCACATCGCCGTCGCGAGGCCGGTCGCGAAGAAGTTGATCGCGAGGCCGCAGAAGCCGACCAGCAGGATCGGCCTGCGACCGTAGGCGTCGGACAGCGCACCGAGGATCGGCGAGAAGAAGAAGCTCGTCAGCGCGAAGGCGAACGTGATGATGCCGTACCACGCGGTCTGGTCCGCCGGACCGCTCGCGAAGCGACCGACCAGCGACGGCAGCACCGGAACGATGATGCCGATCGACAGCATGTCGATCAGCACCGTCAGCATGATGAACGCCATGCCCGCCCGACGCGGCATGCCGCTCGCGGGTGGGGTCGACGTGTTTGCCGAACCGCTCACGATCCGCTCGGACGACCCGTCATTCCACCCGATAGTTCGGTGCTTCCTTGACGATCTGCACGTCGTGGACGTGCGACTCGCGGATGCCGGCGGTGGTGATCTCGACGAACTCGGCGTTGCTGCGCAGGTCCTCGATCGTCGTGCAGCCGCAGTAGCCCATGCTCTGCCGTAGACCGCCCGTCAGCTGGAACAGGATGGCCGCGACCGAGCCCTTGTACGGAACGCGGCCCTCGACGCCCTCCGGGACGAACTTGTCGATGTTGTTGCCCGGGTCCTGGAAGTAGCGGTCGGCCGATCCTTCGCTCATCGCGCCCACCGATCCCATGCCGCGGTACTCCTTGTACGAGCGCCCCTGGAACAGGATGACATCGCCCGGCGCCTCCTCGGTCCCGGCGAGCATGCTGCCCATCATCACGGCCGACGCGCCCGCCGCGATCGCCTTCGAGATGTCGCCCGAATAGCGGATGCCGCCGTCGGCGATGACCGGGATGCCGCTGCCCTCAAGGGCCTGCGCGACGTTGTCGATCGCCGTGATCTGCGGCACGCCGACGCCGGCGACGATGCGCGTGGTGCAGATCGAACCCGGCCCGATGCCGACCTTGACGGCGTCGGCACCGTGGTCCGCGAGCGCGCGCGCAGCGGGACCGGTCGCGATGTTGCCGCCGATGACCTGGATGTTCGGATACTTCGTCTTGATCGCCTTGATCTTGGCGAGCACGTTGGCGCTGTGGCCGTGCGCGGTGTCGACGACGAACACGTCGACGCCGGCGGCGGCCAGCAGT
>CAXTPX010000778.1:0-2109 GCA_964246005.1 uncultured Burkholderiaceae bacterium
CCGGCTCGACATCAACTTTCGCGAGTCGGCCGTCGTCGGCATCGTCGGCGCCGGCGGCATCGGCGCGACGCTCAACACCGCGATCGACCGCTACGAGTTCGACGTGGCCGCGGCCATCCTGGCGATCGTCATCGCCATCGTGATGGTCGCCGAGTACGTGTCGAGCCACCTGAGGAAGTGGGCGCAATGACGAGGGCGTGGGCCAGGCGCACCCCGCGTGCACGTCTGCTGTCGTGGTTCGGCTGGTTGCTGCTGGTCGCGCTGACGGTGTTCTGCTGGCAGCAGATGACGAAGGACACGATCTGGGCCTTCGTCGCCGACGCGCCCACGCAGGCCTCCGACATCGGCGGTCGCATGGTGCCGCCGCGCTGGTCGTACGGGTCGGTGCTGTGGCGACCGTTGTGGGACACGCTGAACATGGCGACACTCGGCACCGCGCTCGGGGTGCTGCTCGCGATCCCGATCGCGTTCGCCGCCGCGCGCAACACGACGCCGAGCGCGTGGCTCGTGCGACCGGTCGCGTTGTTCGTGATCGTCGCGTCGCGCTCGATCAACGCGCTGATCTGGGCGCTGCTGCTGGTCGCCGTGCTGGGGCCGGGCCTGCTGCCCGGCATCGTCGCGATCGCGCTGCGGTCGGTCGGCTTCGTCGCCAAGCTGTTGTACGAAGCGATCGAGGAGATCGATCGCGCCCCGGTCGATGCGATCGTCTCGACCGGGGCGCCGCGCGCGTCTGTCGTCGCGTACGGCATCGTGCCGCAGGTGCTGCCCGCGTTCGCCGGCATCGCCGTGTTCCGCTGGGACATCAACATCCGCGAGTCGACCGTGCTCGGCCTGGTCGGTGCGGGCGGCATCGGGCTACAGCTCGAAGCGTCGCTGAACACGCTGGCGTGGCCGCAGGTCAGCGTGATCCTGCTCGCGATCCTGTCGACGGTGGTCGTCGGCGAATGGGTGTCCGCGAAGATTCGTCACGCGATCATCTGACGCCGCTCCGGAGTACGCGAAGCGAAGCGCATCGACCGTCAGCGATAGACGAGCCGCGGCTGGAAGTCGCCGCGACCTTCCGGCGTCGTGTCGAGCAGGTTCCACAGCGGATCGAGCAGGTCGTTGTGCCGATAGTCCTGGCCCGGCTCCGCCGGCACGTAGAGCAGTTCGCTCCCCCAGAAGTGCCGGATCGTCTTGCCGTCGCGCCTGAACACGTTGAGGATCGGCATGTCCCACTCCTTGCCGTCGGCGAAGTCCTGTTGCCGACGCATGGCCGGCGTCAGCGCGAGCGAGTCACCGAAGTAGTCGCGGTCGTACTCGTTGCCCGCCGTCGAAAGAAAGGTCAGATGCGGCCAGCCGCGCTCCCGGGCCCACGACAGGAGCCGCGCGGGCGGCGACTTCGCGACGATGTAGACGTCGATGCGCTGCCCCGAATGCCGCATGACGCCGTCGAAGCTGTCGAGGAAGTGCGTGCATCCCGGGCAGGGCCGGTCGCGCTCCGGCCCGTACATGAAGCTGTAGAGCGCCACGCTGTTCCGGTCTGGCGCGAACAGTTCGGAGAGCCGCCGTTGCACGACCCGGCCGTTCGCGTCGATCGCGTCGAACACGTAGTCGCGGGGAACGATGCCTCCGGGTGGCAAGGCGCGTCGCTCGGCCGCGACGCGTTCGATCTGCCGTCGCAACGCGATCTCGGACTCGAGCAGCGCGTTGCGAGCGGTTCGGTACTCGGCGCTTTCACCCGGGAAGCGCAGGTGTTCGATGGATGTCATGTCGATCGACAGGTCGTTCATGCAGAGCCCTCCTCGAGTGATGATGCGGCCTTCTTCCGGGCCGGCGCGAAGACGTGCTCGAGCTTGTCGAGCGATCCGTTCCAGCCTTCTTCGTGCGACCGGCGGCTCGCTTCGCTCGTGAGCCGCGAATGCGTGAACGTCAATTCGGTTCCCGATGCGATCGGCCGCAGGTCGATCTCGATACGCGACTCCCCGTCCTCCTCGCGACCGAGCCATTGCCAGGTCATCGCGAGCCGCGACGGCCGGATCACTTCCAGGTAGGTGCCGCTGCTCTCGTGCTCGCTGCCGTCGAGCATCCGGAAGCGCACCCGGAAGGCGGCGCCGACGCGCCGGTCGC
>CAXTPX010000779.1:0-2109 GCA_964246005.1 uncultured Burkholderiaceae bacterium
TATTCGACGCGTCTGCTGGCCGAACATTCGGCTGCCGCTCCCCCTCGTCTTCCGTCGTTTCCGCGCACGCGGTAACCCGGTGCCGTGGGGTGCCAAAATCACGCACGCCGCCAGGTTTCCGCTTTCGCGGGGGCCGGCTACCTACCGCCTCGAACATGATCAGCAGCCCTCCCCGTACCGGCGCCCGCATCCTCGTCGATCAACTGCTCGTCCACGGTGTCGAGCGCGTGTTCTGCGTGCCGGGGGAAAGCTACCTCGCGGTGCTCGACGCGCTGTACGACCATGCGGATCGCATCCGGCTGATCGTCAACCGCCAGGAGTCGGGCAGCACCTTCATGGCCGATGCCGACGGCAAGATGACCGGCAGACCCGGCATCGCGTTCGTGACGCGCGGGCCGGGCGCCTGCAACGCGGCGATCGGCCTTCATACGGCGTTCCAGGATTCGACGCCGATGATCGTCTTCATCGGCCAGGTCGGTAACGACTTCGTCGAGCGCGAGGCGTTCCAGGAGGTCGACTACCGGCGCATGTTCGGGCCGATGACGAAGTGGGTCGCGCAGATCGACCGCGCCGATCGCGTGCCCGAGTACGTGGCCCGCGCGTTCGCGACGGCGACCAGCGGTCGGCAGGGACCGGTCGTGCTCGCGCTGCCGGAAGACATGCTCGATGCGCTGGCAACCGTTGCCGACGCGCAGCCTTATCGTGCGGTGCAGGCGGCTCCGTCACCGCACGACCTCGCACGACTCGCGGCGCTGCTCGCCGCGGCGGCACGACCGATCGTCATCGCCGGCGGTACGGGCTGGGACGTCGCGTCGTGTGCCGACCTGCAGGCCTTCGCCGAGCAGCAGGCCTTGCCGGTCGCCTGCGCGTTCCGCTTCCAGGACGTGTTCGACAATCGTCATCCGCATTACGTCGGCGACGTCGGCATCGGCATCAACCCGGCGCTCGCGAAGCGCATCCGCGAGTCGGATCTCGTCATCGCGATCGGTCCGCGACTGGGCGAGATGACCACCTCGGGCTACACGCTCCTCACCGCGCCGGTGCCGCAGCAACCGCTGGTCCACGTGCATCCCGACCCCGAAGAGCATGGCCGGGTGTACCAGGCGGTGCTGCCGATCGTGTCGGGGATGGCGCAGATCGCCGCGGCGCTCGCCGCATTGCCGGCCGACCTCGGCGACGACGAGGGGTCGCGGCGTCTCGCGCAAGTGCACGCAGCGCGCGCCGACTACGAACGATGGCAGGAAGAGCCGGTCGTCTTTCGCGATCGTCCCGATGCGATCAACCTCTGGCAGGTCATGCGGTCGCTCGAGGCACGGCTGCCCGCGGACTTCATCCTGGCCAACGGCGCCGGCAACTTCGCGACCTGGGGCCATCGCTTCCATCGCTACGCGGGCTTCCGCACGCAGCTCGCCCCCACCTCCGGCGCGATGGGGTACGGCGTGCCGGCGGGCATCGCCGCGAAGCTGATCGCACCCGATCGGGCGGTCGTGGTGCTCGCCGGCGACGGCGACTTCCAGATGACGGGCCAGGAGCTGGCGACCGCCGTGCAGGAGCGGGCGGCGGTGCTGTTCATCCTCGTCGACAACGGCATGTACGGCACGATCCGCATGCACCAGGCGCGGACCTTCCCGGGGCGCGTCTCCGGCACGGCGCTCGTCAACCCCGACTTCGCCGCACTCGCCGAGAGCTACGGTGCATGCGGCATCCGGGTCGAGACGAACGCCGCGTTCGAGCCGGCACTCGACCGCGCGCTCGCGTTCATCGACGCGGAGCGACGGCCGGCGCTGATCGTGCTGAAGACCGACGCCCGCATCATCACGCCGACGATGCTGCTGACCGACTGAAACGCGCGACCACGGACGACGGCGACGGGACGGGAATAGCGCACGTCACCGAGCGGCATTTGTTCCGTTACCGCCGTGGTTGCAAGCGCCTACCGTGCGAGTGGGCGCACTGCGTTCACGCCGCGCGGGCGGATCCGCGTTTTCCGGAGAACTGTCATGAATTCGAACTCGAAGAAGTCCGCTCGTGCTCGCCTCGTTCCGAACATCGTGCGATGCCTCGCGCTCGCGGCGCCGCTGTTGCTGGTGAGCGCGTCGCAAGCCGAAG
>CAXTPX010000780.1:0-2109 GCA_964246005.1 uncultured Burkholderiaceae bacterium
AGGCCGCCGTGCTCGTGCTTGACGGTCGCCGTCAGCAAGCCGAGTCCGTAGAGTTCCTGTAGGTACTCGAACGGCATGCTGCAGCTTTCGTGGTACGCACGCTCGCGTTCGCGAAAACGCGGCAGGACGTGATCGTTGAGTTCTCGCAGCAGCGGCGTGGCCAGGACGGCGCGGGCGTCAAAATCCATGGACTTCTCCTCAGTCTTCTGCGGCCATCGCCGCAAGGGTTGGTTCGTCGCGACGCATGCGCGGACGGCCTCGTTTCGCCAGGGCATGCAATGCAACGACGGGAATCGATTCGGCGAAATGGCAGGCGACCTGCTGTCCGGGTCCGATCTCGCGGAGCAGCGGCTTCTCTGCGCGGCAGCGGTCCCGCGCGTGCGGACAGCGCGGATGGAACGGGCAACCGGTCGGCGGATCCATCGGCGACGGAATCTCGCCGACGACGGGCGGTGCGCCTTCCGTCCCGACGCCACCGCTGCGGGCGTCCACCGATGCGATCAGCGCCTGGGTGTACGGATGTCGGGCGCGGTGCACGATGTCGTCGGTCGCCGCGATCTCCATGAACTCACCGAGATACAGCACGCCGATCCGGCTGCTCATGTAAGCGACGACCGCGAGGTCGTGCGAGATCAGCAGGTAGGTGAGCTGCAGCGTCTTCTGCAGATCCTTCAGCAGGTTGAGTACCTGCGCCTGGATCGACACGTCGAGCGCCGAGACCGGCTCGTCGAGGATCATGCAGCGCGGGTTGACACCCAGGGCGCGGGCGATCGACACGCGCTGACGCTGGCCGCCCGACAATTCGTGCGGGAAGCGACGTCCGCCGTCGCCGGGCAGACCGACCAGTTCGAGCAGCTCGCGCACGCGCGCATCCATGGCGGCGCCACGCGCGGTGAGGCCGTGGATGCGCTGGGGCTCGTCGACGATGTGGCCGATCCGCATCCGCGGATTCAGCGAGCTGTACGGGTCCTGCAGTACCGGCTGCACTTCGAGATGGAAGCGGGTCGCTTCCTCGTGCGACAGCCGCGCCACGTCGTGGCCGCCGATCTCGATGGTGCCCGAGGTCGGCGGCTCGGCGAGCATCAGCATCTTGGCGATCGTCGTCTTGCCCGAGCCCGATTCACCGACCAGGCCGAAGGTGGTGCCGGCGTCGACGGAGAACGACACGCCGCGCACCGCGTGCAGCGGCTTCGGTCGACCGAAGAGGCCTCGCCGGACCTGGTAGGTCTTCGTGAGATCGCGCACGCGCACGAAGGTCGTCATGGCGCGAGCGTTTCCCGTACGAAGTCGGGCACGGGCAGCCGGTCGTCCGGCGTGCCGTCCGGTCCGAACGCCGCTGCGAACGACACCGGGGCAGCGTGCTCGGCGATCGCCGAGCCGTTCTCCTCGGCGAAGCGTTCTTCGGTGCGCCAGCAGGCAACGCGCCGCGTGCCGCGCGCGACCTCCCAGTCGAACCAGTCGGGGTATTGCGTCGTGCAACGATCGATGGCCCAGCCGCATCGGGCCGCGAAGCGACAGCCTGCCGGCAACCGCGACAGCGTCGGCTGCTGGCCCCCGATCGCGGCGAGCTTCTGGTCGTAGGTGGAAAGCGCCGGCACGGCATCGAGCAGGCCGACCGTGTAGGGATGCACGGGGCTCTCGAACACGTCGGCGATCGGTCCCGACTCGACGATGCGACCACCGTACATGATCGCCACGTCGTCGCAGAACTGCGCGGCGAGGTGCAGGTCGTGCGTGACGAAGATGATCGCCAGATCGGTCTCGCGTTGCAGGTCGCGCAGCAGCTTCAGGATCTGCAGCTGCACCGTCACGTCGAGTGCCGTCGTCGGTTCGTCGCAGATCAGGAGGTCGGGCGACAGCGCGATGTTGATCGCGATCGAGACGCGCTGGCGCATGCCGCCCGAGAACTGGAACGGATAGCTGAAGAGCCGTTCGGCGGCCGCGGGGATCTTGACCTTCTCGAGGACTTCGATCGACCGCTTCCGCAGTTCCTTCTTGTCGGTGATGCCCTGGTGATACTTGAACACTTCGCCGACCTGATCGCCGATCGTGAAGAGCGGGTTCAGCGACGTCATCGCGTCCTGCAGGATCATGCCGACCTCGCGGCCG
>CAXTPX010000781.1:0-2108 GCA_964246005.1 uncultured Burkholderiaceae bacterium
GGTCGGCGTTGGCCCGGTTGACGAGGTTGCGCAACTCGGTCCCGGCGATGTTGTGGGCAGAGCACTTGGCCATCAACCATCCCAGCCACAGGCCGGTCAACAGCCGCTCGGCCGCCGTGGCGGTCGGGATGCCCGCCGGCAGGCCCGCCGATTGGAGGATCGACAGCGCCGCGATCGGCAGCGCGATGCAGAGCGCAATGACGACCGGCCCTCTCAGCTGAAGCGCGCTCAGTGCCATCACGGCCATCATGCTCATCAACATCAGGACGCCGATCTGCGGCGCGAGCGCGAGCGTCGTCAGCATCACGGTGCACGCGACGAGGCAGAGTGCGATCGCCAATGCGTCGTGCTCGCTGATGCGGGCGCCGCGGCGCCAGAAGCACGCGATCATCGCCGCCGAAACGGTACCGCCCGCCAGGCCGCAGGTCCACCCGAGATGGATGGAGATCGTGCCGATCGAACCGTAGCCGGTCAGGAGCAGCGCATCGATGGCGAAGAAGAGCAGCACGCCGATGTGGACGCGCCGGGCCTGCCGTCGCGCATCCTCGCCGAAGACCGGGGCGGGCGTGCGGGGAAGCGGAGGTGGATTCGAGCGGAGCGTTGCAACGTGACTCATGGGTACCGGTCTTATCGGCATCGGGCCTAGCTTGATGAGCTAGGAAAACCCCGATCCGCGGCACCCCCCGAAACAAGAAAAGCCTGCCGCTCCGCAAGGGGCGACAGGCTTCTTCGACATCACCGGCCGCTGCCGGCGGTCGGCGTCAGACCGGCGTGGCCGCGACCAGGTGTTCCGACAGGAACCACACCTGCAACTCGTTGGTCCGCACGACGTCGCTGACCAGCAGGTCGTCGGTTCCCGGATCACCGGCGTCGCCTGCCTTCTCGGCGAGTTCGCGAGCTTCGTTGATGATCAGCGTGTGCGCATCGATCAGGCGCGACAACTGGACCGACGCCGGCTCGCGACCGCGCGGAGGGCGCGGAATGCGCGTCTCTTCGGCGATGTCGGCCGCCATCGCCAGCGAGATACCGCCCAGGATCTGGATCCGCTCCGCGACCGAATCCACCAGTTCGACCTGCGCGAGGAAGTGCTGGTCGTACATCAGGTGAAGCTGGTTGAACGTCGGGCCGACGACCTGCCAGTGGTGCTTCTTGTACATGTCGCGTAGCGTGATCGTATCGGCCAGCACGGTGTTGAGCGCTTCGCAGCTCTTCTTCGCGACGTCCTCGGACAACCCGTGCGGCATCTTCACGACTTCGCCGTATTGCTGGGTCTCGTGCGACTGCGTGCCGTCCTGCTGATGCAACGTGGGCTCGACCGCCGACTTGTCTTCGTCGACGAGACCGGCCGGGACCGCTTCGGGGCTGGCGGGTTTTTTTGCCATGGATAAATCCTCGCTTGAGATAGTGATGAGTCGGTGCCGCGCATGGTCGTTGCGCCTTGGCGAGCCGCACACTTTAGCGAATCGCAAAAAGCGGCGCGTCGGACGGTCGGCATGATCCCTTCAGTGATTGGCCTAAACGAACCGGAAGCTTGCGGTCTGCGGGACAATCCGCCCGGGCGCACACTGCCGACGCCGCCCGAATGAGAACGACACGATGAGTCCCAGCGACGACCAACGCGATCCGACCGACCCCGACGAGATCGACGAACCGACCCCGCGCAGGGAACCCGGCGGCCCCTACTTCGGGCGCCTCCTGATCGTGCTGCTGCTCGCGGTCGCGTTCTGCGGCTTCATGACGTGGTACCTGAGCAGCGTGATGGTCGATTGAGAACGACGAGGAGACGACATGACCACGACGCATGACGACGGCAACGATGCGGAGGCAACTCGCTGGAAACACGACGGCGTGCGGGTCGTCGGCGCCGACCGCCTCGACCCGAACACCGCGCAGACGCCCGGCATGGACCGCAAGGCGGCGATCAACTTCGCCCGGGTCGGCGCGCAGAAGCTGTGGGCCGGCACGGTCCACATCCATCCCGACGCGAAGACCGGCGCCCACCATCACGGCGCGCTCGAGAGCGGCATCTACGTGGTCAGAGGCAGGGCCCGCCTGCGCTGCGCCGAACAGCTCGAGCTCGACCTTACCTGGACGGGAAGCGGAGTCGA
>CAXTPX010000782.1:0-2107 GCA_964246005.1 uncultured Burkholderiaceae bacterium
CGGGATACCCTGGTCGGCGTAGACACCGGTGGACGCGCGATCGCTGACCGACACGAGGCCGATGCGCAGCGGACGATCGGCCGCGAGGTCGAAGGTCGCGGTCTTCATGCCGATTCGGTCGACTCGGCCTGCGGGAGGTCTCCTTCGACCGCGGATCGGATCAGGCGGAAGAGCTCGCGATAGTGTTTCGGAGGCCGTGCCTCTCCCCGCTCCTTCCGCACCATCCGGATCGTGGTCCGCAGGCGCTGCAGCAGGTCGGGGTTGAGCGCCGCCGTGTGTTCGCCCGCGAACGCGGTGAGCGCCGCATCGTCTTCGATCAATCGCTCGCGCCATCGCTCGAGCGCGTGCAGCGCGGCTGCTTCCTCGCGCGATGCACCGGCGAACGCCTCGATCGCCGCGCGGATCGGCACGACGTCGACATCGCGCATCAGCCGTCCGATGTACTGCATCTGCCGTCGCCGTCCCTCGTGATCGCGGATGCCCCGCGCGTCGTCGATCGCGCTGCGCAGGTCGTCCGGCATCTCGACGCGCTCGAGCCGCTCGGCCGGATAGCCGACGAGTTCCTCGCCGAGCTTCTGCAACGCGGTCATGTCGCGCTTCTTCTGCGACTTGCTCGGCGGACGGTCGTCCTGATCGACCTCGATTTCCTCTGCGCCGGGCACGCGCAGCGCCAGGTTCTCGACGGGTTGGGACGGGGAGTGGCGCGGCATGGACAGGGGTGCCCGAGCGTCGGGCGACAGGGGGGTCGACTGCTATGATAAAGCCCGCTCCTGCAGACCCCCGAACGAAGCGCTTGCCTCGACCCGCTGCGGGCACGACGCCCGACCGTTCGTCCGTCTCCGCTGGCCCCCTATCCTCTCCCGCGGCCTGTCCGTTCCTCACATGACCCGAGCACTGCAATCGCGTCGACTGCCCGCACGTCGTTCGAAACTCGCGGCGCTCGACATGACCGCCTCGACGCCGGCGCGCGGTGGCGCCGAGCCGGGCGACGCGAGCCTCTACGGGTTGCGCAGCGACGCCGACATGCAGCAGGTGGCGCGCGACGTGCTGGCGCACGCGAAGACGGTCGGTGCGAGCGATTGCGCGGTCGACGTCGACGAAGGCAACGGGCTCACCGTCACGGTCCGCAACGGCCGCATCGAGACGATCGAACAGAACCATGACAAGGGCGTCGGCATCACGGTCTTCGTCGGCGCCGGCAAGGACGTGCGGCGCGGCAACGCGAGCACCTCGGACCTGACGTCGGGCGCGTTGCGCGACGCGGTCGAAGCCGCGTACCACATCGCGCGCTTCACGGCCGTGGATGCCGCGGCCGCGCTGCCCGACGACGACTGGTACGCCCGCGAGCCGCGCGACCTCGACCTCTACCATCCGTGGAACATCGACGCCGACGCCGCGGCCGACATCGCGCGTCGGGCGGAAGCGGCCGCGCTCGAGACCAGCCCGATGATCCGCAACTCCGAGGGCGGCAGCGTTTCACTGCAGCACGGTCGCTTCGTGTCGGCCAATTCGCGCGGCTTCACAGGCGGCCATGCGCACTCGTACCACAGCATCGCGGTCGCGCCGATCGCGAGCCGCCCGCGCGACGGCATGCAGCGCGACGAATGGTACGCGTCGCGCCGCGATTCGCGGGACCTGCCGTCGGCCGAGTCGGTCGGGCGCTACGCGGCCGAGCGCACGCTGGCGCGCCTCGGCGCGCGCAAGATCGACACGTGCACCGTGCCGGTCCTCTTCGAGGCACCGCTCGCCGCGGGCCTGCTCGGCTCCTACATCGGCGCCGCGAGCGGGCGGGCCCTGTACCGGTCGTCGTCGTTCCTGCTCGGCAAGATGGGCGAGCGCGTCTTCGCCGATCACATCGACGTCGTCGACGATCCGTTCGTGCAGAAGGGCATGGCCAGCGGCTGGTTCGACGACGACGGCGTCGCGACGAGGAAGCGCACGGTCGTCGAGGCCGGCGTGCTGACCGGCTGGTTCCTCGGCACTTACTCCGCACGCAAGCTCGGGCTCGAGCCGACCGGGAACGGCGGCGGCGCGCACAACGTGTCGCTGACGAGCCGTCTGACGAAGCCCGGCGACGACTTCGCCGCGATGCTCCGGAAAATGGGCA
>CAXTPX010000783.1:0-2106 GCA_964246005.1 uncultured Burkholderiaceae bacterium
AGGATTACTACGAACCGCTGGGACTGTGGTTCGAGGCGAACGTCTATCCGTCGGCGCAGGGGATGGCCGTCTACTTCCGGGACATCACGGCGAAGCGACGCGACAGCGAACGGATGAAGTTGCTGGAGACCTGCGTCGAGCGGCTCAACGACATCGTCGTCATCATGGACCTCGACTTCGCGGCCGGCGGGCCTGCGATCCTCTTCGTCAACGATGCGTTCGTGCGGGCGACCGGGTACGCGCGCGAGGAAGTGATGGGGCGCACCCCGGAGCTCCTGTACGGCCCGAGGACGGACATGAGCGAAGTCGCCCGCGTGCGCGCGTCGCTGGCGCGCTTCGAGGTCGCGAGCGCCGAGCTGCTCTACTGCACGAAGAGCGGCGAGGACTACTGGGTCGAGGTGGTGTTCGTCCCGGTGGTGGGGACCGGAACGCAGTTCTCGCACCTGGTCGCGGTCGCGCGAGACGTGAACGAGCGCAAGCACGACCAGGACGCGCTCCGCGAACTCAACGCCGACCTGGAAGCGCGGGTCGTGAGTCGCACGGCGGAGCTGGAGCTCGCGCGCCGCGAGGCAGAACAGGCCACCGTCGCGAAGTCGGCATTCCTCGCGACGATGAGCCACGAGATCCGCACGCCGATGAACGGGGTCATCGGCATGCTCGACGTGCTCGGTCAGACGAGTCTGAAGGACTACCAGGTCGAGATGCTCGACCTGATCCACGACTCGGCCATCGTGCTGCTGCAGATCATCGAGGACATCCTCGACTTCTCGAAGATCGAGGCCGGCAAGCTGATGATCGAACGCGAGCCGTTCCATCTGGCCGATACCGTCGAGAAGGTGTGTGGCCTGCTCGATCACATCGCGCAGAAGCTCGGCGTGCGAATGACGATCTTCGTCGATCCGGCCATCCCTTCGATGCTCCTGGGCGACGAGACGCGCGTGCGGCAGGTCCTCGTCAACCTGGTCGGCAACGCGATCAAGTTCTGCAGCGGCCGGGAAGAGCAGGGCGACGTGTCGGTCCGGGCCGTCCTGGTCGACCTCCGGGATCACGTCGCCGCGGTCGAATTCATCGTCGTCGACAACGGCATCGGCATCGACCAGGCGGCGCAAGCCCGCCTCTTCACGCCGTTCTCGCAGGCCGATGCGTCGACCACGCGGCGCTTCGGCGGAACCGGCCTCGGCCTCGCGATCTGCCAGATGCTCGTGCAGTTGATGGAGGGCCGCATCTCGCTCGAGAGCGCGGCCGGCGAGGGAGCCCGCTTCTCGGTACGGCTGCGCTTCGCCGAGGTCTGCCCGATCGTCGATCCGGCGGACGACGACGTCGCCGCGCTGGTTCGTGGCCTGCATTGCGTCGTCGTCGGCGGCGAGCAGCCGCTCGCCGCCGACCTCGGCGCCTATCTGACGGCTGGCGGCGCCCACGTCCGGAGCTTCCCGGACCCGGCCGCGGCATCGACCGCTGCGACCATCGCTCCGGCTGCGTCGACTGCTGCCGCCTCGGGGCCGGGTATCTGGCTCGTCCTCCCTGCGGTGACGATGCGCTCGGTCCACGAGCTTCGGGCGCTGGTCCGTGGAACCGGTCATGCGTCCGCCCGCTTCGTGGTGTTCGGGCGCGGCAAGCGACGGCGTCCGCGGGTCGACGACGATGATCTCGTCACGCTCGACGTGGACCTCCTGTTCCGTCGGTCGCTGTTCAAGGCGGTCGCGCTCGCGGCCGGACGATTGCAGCAGGAAGCGGTCGGTGACGCGGTCCTCGCCGTCAGGAACGAGGTCTCCGCGCCGTTGCGCCGCGATGCGATCCGTCAGGGGCGGCTGGTGCTCGTCGCCGAAGACAACGAGACCAATCGCAAGGTGATCCAGAAGCAGCTCGAGCTGATCGGGTTCGCCGCCGACCTGGTCGTCAACGGCCGCGAAGCGCTCGAGCGCTGGCGGAGCGGCGACTTCAGCGTGCTGCTGACCGACCTGCAGATGCCGACGATGGACGGGTATGCGCTGACGGCAGCGATTCGCGAAGAGGAACGCACGCGCGGCCTGCACCGCATCCCGATCATCGTGCTCACGGCCAACGCCATCCGCGACGAGGAACGCCGGTGCCTCGCGGCCGGGAGCG
>CAXTPX010000784.1:0-2095 GCA_964246005.1 uncultured Burkholderiaceae bacterium
CGTGCGCGGCGTCGGCAAGATGACCGATATCGTCGAGAAAGAGATGTATGCGTGGGAGGACAAGGCCGACAAGGACGGCAACCGCGAGCACCTCGCGTTGCGGCCCGAGTGCACGGCGTCGGTCGTGCGCGCATCGATCGAACATAACCTGCTCTACGACGGACCACAGCGGCTCTGGTATCTGGGTCCGATGTTCCGGCGCGAGCGACCGCAGCGCGGCCGGTCGCGACAGTTCCATCAGTTCGGCGTCGAGGCACTCGGCTTCGCCGGCCCCGACGTCGATGCCGAGGTCATCCTGCTGGCCAAGCGCCTGTTCGACGATCTCGGCATCGACGACCTGCGGCTCGAGCTCAACTCGATCGGGCAGCCCGCGGAGCGGGCGCTGCATCGGGTCGCGTTGATCGAATACCTCGAAGCGAACGATCAGCTGCTCGACGAGGACTCGGTCCGTCGCCTGCACAGCAATCCGCTTCGCATTCTCGACACGAAGAATCCCGACCTGCAGACCCTGGTCGAGGCTGCGCCGCGCATCGAGGACTTTCTCGGCGATGCGTCGCGCACGCACTTCGAAGGGTTGCAGTCGCGACTGACCGATGCCGGCGTACCGTTCCGCGTCAACCCGCGACTGGTACGCGGGCTCGATTACTACAACCTGACCGTGTTCGAATGGATCACCGATTCGCTCGGTGCCCAGGGCACCGTGTGCGGCGGGGGGCGCTACGATCCGCTCGTCGAGATGCTGGGCGGCAAGGCGGCGCCGGCATGCGGCTTCGCGATCGGCATGGAGCGCATCCTCGAACTGCTGCGACCGAAACAGCCATCGTTGCAGCCTGCGTGCGACGTCTATCTGGTGCATCAGGGCGAGCCCGCGTCTCGACTCGCGATGAAGGTGGCCGAAGGCCTGCGCACCGTGGGACTCGATGTCGTCCTGCATTGCGCCGGTGCCAATGGCATCGGCAGTTTCAAGTCGCAGATGAAGAAGGCCGACGGGAGCGGCGCGGCATTCGCCGTGATCCTCGGCGACGACGAAGTCGCGGCCGGCGAGGCGACCGTCAAGTCGCTGGATCGCCCCGGAGACCACCCGGGCGGCGGCCAGCAGCGTGTCGCACTGAACGACCTCACCGAGATGCTCGTCGATGCGCTGGTCGGGGATGACGCCGCCGACGAACCATCCGACCCGCCGCACGACACGCTGCACTGAATCAACAACGGAGACCGAGTGGCCTACGATCTGGAAGAACAGGAAAAGATTGCCTCGCTGAAAGCCTGGTGGGACCGGTACGGCAATGCATTGACGAGCATCGCGCTGGGCGTCGCGGTCGCGGTCGCCGGCTACAACGTCTGGCAGTGGTACAGCCGCGACAAGGTCGCGAAGGCGGCAGGCGCGTACGAGGAACTGCTGAAGGCGGTCGCCGCGAAGGACCTTCCGCACACGCGTGAAGTGACCGGCGTGCTGCTCGACAAATACGCATCGACCGCGTACGCCGAGATGGGCGCGATGCTGGCCGCGAAGACCAACCTCGAAGGCGGCGACGCGAAGACCGCGAAGGCGCAGTTGCAGTGGGCCGTCGATCGTGCGATCGATCCGGAGTACCGCGCGCTCGGTCGGCTGCGGCTCGCGGGTGTGCTCCTCGACGAAGGCGCCTACGACGACGCGTTGAAGCAGGTTTCGTCCAGCGCCGCCGCCGACCTGTCGGTGCCGTTCCAGGCATCGTTCGCCGACCGCCGGGGCGACATCCATATCGCACAGAACAAGCTCGACGATGCCCGCCGCGAATACGGCGCGTCGCTCGCGTTGCTGGAGTCGCGTCCTGAGTCGCGCGGCTACGCGAACGTCGTTCAGCTGAAGCTCGACGGCCTGCTCGGTGGCGTCGTCGCTTCGGCCGCGCCGCTCGCTCCCGCGCCGGCCGCGGTGGCGCCCGCCGCCAGGGCGCCGGAGGTCAAGCCATGAAGTTCGCTTCCCGATTGGTCCAGGGTGCGGTCGTCGCGTCGTTGCTCGCCCTCGGCGGCTGCGCGTGGTGGGAAGACACGTACATCTTCAGCACCGCGCCGAAGAACCGGCCGACGCAACTGACCGAGTTGAAGCCGACGCTGT
>CAXTPX010000785.1:0-2093 GCA_964246005.1 uncultured Burkholderiaceae bacterium
CTGTGCGGGTCACAAGGGCGTGAAGGAGTGGTATGCCGCGGAGGCCGCCGCACCGGCTGCTGCTGCTGCACCGGCCGCCGCCCCCGCTGCGGCACCTGCTGCTACGCCCGTGCCGGCCGCTGCCGCGACCAAGCCCGCAGCGGCAGCACCGGTGGCGGCCACCAAGTCGACAATGCCGACCACGGCAGCCGCTGGTGGCGGCAACGGGCAGGTGTGGGTCAACACGGCGTCGAAGGTCTACCACTGCGAAGGCACGAAGTACTACGGCAAGACCAAGGCCGGTGCGTACATGACCGAACAGGCGGCGATCGCAGCGGGCGATCATGCGGACCACGGCAAGGCCTGCAAGGCCGGCTGAACCCGTCACGCCTCGTCACGAGAGGACCTCCGGGTCCTCTCGTCGCTTCGACAAGCCGGTCAGTCGATCGGACAGGACACGTGCGGCGAGAGGCCGCTCGTGTCGGGCTCCACGATTGGCCGCGTCGTCCCGCGGTCGTCGACGCCGCGCCACCAGGGCACCAGCACCGGGTCGTGCGCCGGTTCGACCGGCTCGCCGAGACGCGGCATCAGGAGGCGCGTGCCGCGCTTCGTACCGAGGTCGACGAGCGTCTCCGCGGGCTCGTCCCACGCGTGCATCGCGAGCGAGAACGTGCCCCAGTGCACGGGCAGGAAGACGCCGCTGCCGAGCAGGTCGAACGCTTCGAGCGCGTGCTCGGGGCCGAGATGGATGTCGCCCCACGCCGGATGGAACGCGCCGATCTCGAGTAGTACGAGGTCGAACGGACCGAGCCGCTGACCGATGGTCGCGTACTCGGTCGTGAGGCCGGTATCGCCGCTGAAGAACACCGCGTGGCGCGACGAGCGGATCGCCATCGACGACCACAGCGTCGCATTGCGGTCCTTCAGGCCCCGGCCCGAGAAGTGCTGCGACGGCGCGGCGGTGATGGTGACGTCTGCGTTCGGGAGACGGTACGACTCCCACCAGTCGAGCTCCGCGATGCGATGCGAGGCCACGCCCCATTTTTCGAGATGGGCGCCGACGCCGAGCGACGTGACGAACGGCACGTCGGTCTTCGCGAGCGCGCGGATGGTCGGGTAGTCGAGGTGATCGTAGTGATCGTGCGACACGATCACGAGGTCGATCGGCGGCATCGCCGACAGCGCGACCGGCACCGGCTGGAAGCGCTTCGGACCGACCAGCGTCGATGGCGACGCGCGCCGACCCCACACCGGATCGGTGAGGATGCGACAGCCGTCGATCTCGATCAGGACCGTCGAGTGTCCGAGCCAGGTCGCGCGGAGGCCGGAGTCGGGCACCTTCGTCCAGGCATCGAGCGGACTCGACGACGGCAGCGGCCGCGTCGGTGCGCGCCGCTCGCCGCCGCAGGCGAAGTCCGCAAGCGACGGCATCGGCACGCCCGGGTCGCGCAGGCCCCGGCGGATGGGATGCACGTTGCGGAAGCCCGCGCCGTTCCAGCGCGGCGACGCCTGCATGCGTTCGAGGCGGGCACCGGCCGCTCGACCTCCGAGTGATTTCATCGACGTGATCTCCGTGTTGCCGCCGCTGTCGAAGACGCGCTGCTCCGGGTTTTCCCGCAACGGTCCGGGCGGCGCTTTGGATTATCCTCGGCGTCCAGCAGAGAGCGGCCGTACCCGTGTCGCGCGCATCGCTTCGATCGATCGCGCGATGCCCCGCACCAGCAGCGCCGCCGACCCCATCGATTCAGGAGACAACGTGATGAACCCCATCAAGCGTAACCGTGCGGCAGCGATCCGCAGTTCGATTTGCAGCTCGATCGCCGTGACTGCGCTCGCGGTCCTCGCGACCCTGCCGTTCGCGGCGGTCGCGCAGATCAAGGTCGGCATCACGCTGTCGGCGACCGGCCCGGCCGCGTCGCTCGGCATCCCGCAGAAGAACTCGGTCGCGCTGCTGCCGAAGACGATCGGCGGCAAGACCGTCGACTACATCGTGCTCGACGACGGCAGCGATGCCACCAATGCGGTCAAGAACACGCGCAAGCTGATCAGCGCGGACAACGTCTACGTCATCCTCGGGTCGTCGGTAACGCTGAAATCGCTCGCGTTGGCGCCCG
>CAXTPX010000786.1:0-2092 GCA_964246005.1 uncultured Burkholderiaceae bacterium
GTGTTCTTGGCCGAGAACCCGAAGCGCCCGTTCGCGTCACGTTGCAGCGTCGTCAGGTCGAACAGGCCCGGCGCCATCGACGTCGATGGCTTGGCTTCCTCGGTGACCGTGCCGGTCCTGCCACGACACGCGGCGACGATCGAGTCGGCTGCCGTCCTGCTCCACAGGCGCGAGTCGCGCTGGTGGACGTCCTCGTCGGTCCGCTTGAACTTCGGATCGAACCAGCGACCGGGATAGACGCCGGCGGCGACGACGAATTCGGCCTGCACCTCCCAGTAATCGCGCGGGACGAACTGCTTGATCTTCTCCTCGCGCTCGACCACGATCGACAGCGTCGGCGTCTGCACGCGACCGACGGTGGTCAGGAAGAAGCCACCGCCCTTCGAGTTGAAGGCGGTCATCGCCCGCGTGCCGTTGATGCCGATCAGCCAGTCGGCTTCCGAACGGCTCTTCGCCGCGTCGGCGAGCGGATGCATCTGTTCGTCGGTGCGCAGGCGCGTGAACCCGTCGCGGATCGAGCCCTGCGTCATCGACTGGAGCCACAGGCGCTGGACCGGCTGCTTCGCCTTCGCATGCTGCGCGATCAACCGGAAGATCAATTCCCCCTCGCGCCCGGCGTCGCAGGCGTTGATCAACTGGTCGACATCCTTCCGCTTGATCAGGCGAGTCAACAGCTTCAGGCGGGACTCGGTCTTCGCGATCGGGTTCAGGTCGAAGTGGGGCGGGATGACCGGCAGGTTCGCGAAGCTCCACTTGCCGCGCTTGACGTCGTACTCCTCGGGCGCGGCGATCTCGACCAGGTGGCCGATCGCCGACGAAAGGACGTAGGCGTCCGATTCGAAGTAGTCGTCGTGCTTCTTGAAACCCCCCAGCGCTCGCGCGATGTCGTTGGCGACCGAGGGCTTCTCAGCAATGATGAGTGCCTTGCTCATTTCACCTGGCTTGAAGTTTGGACTGGGGGCAGCGCACCCGATCGAGTGGCCGGAAGCGGCGGCGACATGCGATGAATCGTCGGTCCACGGACCGTCGCATCCCGACCTACATGGAGGCCGGCATCATACAAGCAAGATTTTTGATGCCGCAAACCTCGTTCCGAGGATGCGGCCTGCGCGCCAACCCGTCAGTGCATCTGACGCGGCGCGCCGTCCTCCAGCAATTCTTCGAGGATCAGCGCGTCGGGCTCCTCGCCCTGGCTCCAGAACACCATCAGCACGATGACGCGCAACGACTCGAGCGAGACCGGCGTCTCGTCGGTGGCCAGCGCGCGTTCGATGACGACTTCGCGCAGCAAGGGGTTGAGCACGCCGGCCGACTCGAGGAACGAAAGGAAGCCGATGCACTCGGCCGTCAGTCGCTCGTATTCGACGTCGACGTAGATGCGGAACGACGAGCTGTCGGCGTAGGCGACCGGGATGGTGGTCTGGGTAACGGTCGCGAGGCCCGACAGCCACGACAACGCGCTGTCGATCTCCTCGCCCTCGAACCCGGCTGCGGAGAGCTTCCTGGCGAGCGTGTCCGCATCGGGGCACGCGTCGGGTCGGTAGTAATTCTCGTAAAGATAGACGAGGACGTCGAACATGTGCCGTCAATGTACCCTGCAGCGAAATTCGGTTCAAGTCGGTTGGGAAAGTGAAGCCTCGGACGTTGTTTTGCTATGAGACCAGCCGCTGGACACGGCCGCCGGGATGGCGGGCGAGGCGACCGGACAGCTCGAGCGCGAGCAGCGTCGCGGCGATTCGCCCCGCGGGCCAACCGCTCCGCCCGGCCAGTTCATCGGGATGCACCGGGTCGTAGCCGATCAGCTCGATCAGGGCTGCCGAATCGGCGTCGTCCTCGACGGCGTTGCCGGGCGCTTCGATCCACGCGGGTCCGGTCATCTTCAGTTCCTCGAGGACGTCGGCGACCGACTCCACGAGCTTCGCGCCCTGCCGGATCAATTGATGGCAGCCCTTCGCCAGCGGCGAATGGATCGATCCGGGGACCGCGAACACGTCGCGACCGCACTCGGACGCCAGCCGCGCGGTGATCAGCGACCCCGAACGCGCGGCCGCCTCGATGACGAGCACGCCCCGCGAGAGGCCGGCGATGATGC
>CAXTPX010000787.1:0-2092 GCA_964246005.1 uncultured Burkholderiaceae bacterium
CACCGATCGCACGCCGTAGTCCGACAGGAACTCGTCCTCGTCGAGCATGCGCAACAGCACGCGATTCATGCGGTCGCGGCGCATCAGCGACAGCAGGCGGAACTCGTGCCGGTTCATGTCGCTCCAGTGCGAGACCAGCCGGGCGAGCTCGGGCCGCTGCTTCAGGAACCACACCATCCGCTCCGCGAACTGCGGCAGCTCGCGCAACACGTCGTCGCGCAACACCTCGACGGCGAGGAGCGGGATCAGTCCCACCAGCGAGCGCACCCGCATTGGTTGCGGCGCTTCACCCGGCTTCTGCAACACGTCGTAATAGAAGCCGTCGGTGTCGTCCCACAGCCCGGACCCGCTCGCGCCGTCCGGGCCGTGCGCGGCCTCGGCGATGTACAGGAAGTGCTCGAAGAACTTCGTCGCGAGGTCCTCGTAGACCATGTCGTGCATCGCGAGCTCCATCGCGATGCGCATCAGGTTGAGCGCATACATCGCCATCCACGCGGTCGCATCCGACTGGTCGACGTACGAGCCATCGGTCATCGGCTGGCTGCGATCGAACAGCGCGATGTTGTCGAGCCCGAGGAAGCCGCCCTGGAAGATGTTGCGGCCCTCCATGTCCTCGCGGTTGACCCACCACGTGAAGTTGAGCGTGAGCTTGTGGAACACGCGCTCGAGGAACTCGATGTCGCCGACGCCGGTCTGGCGCTTGTCGATCTCGAAGATCTGCAACGCGGCGAACGCCTGGGTCGGCGGGTTGGCTGCGTCGAGGTCCCATTCGTAGGCCGGCAGCTCGCCGTTCGGATGCTGCGAGTGCGCCTGCAGCAGCAGCACGAGCTGCGCCTTCGCGAACGCCGGGTCGATCAACGAGAACGCGATGCAATGGAACGCCAGGTCCCAGCTCGCGAACCACGGGTATTCCCAGTTGTCGGGCATCGAGATCACGTCGGACAGGACGAGGTGGCGCCAGCCCTCGTTGCGGATCTTCTTGCGGCCCTCCGGCGGTGGCGGCATCGCCGAGTCGCCGCGAAGCCAGCGCCGCACGTCGTAGCCGTAGTACTGCTTGCCCCACAGCAGGCCCGCGAACGCCTGGCGCTGCACCAGCCGCTCGTCGTCGCCGACGACGTCGGCCTGCAGCGCGCGATAGAAGTCGTCGGCCTCGTCGCGGCGCTTCTGCACGATCGTGTCGAAGTCGTCGCCGAAGAGGTCGTCGATGAAGTCACGGACCGTCCTGCCGACGCCCGTCTGTCCGTCGTCCGCGCGCAGGCGCACGCGCACCGTCGCGCTGGCGCCGGCGGCGACGTCGAAGCGGTAGTGGGCCGCCGCCTTGCTGCCGAAGCCGGCCGGGTTGACGGCGTCGGGCCTGCTGCCGACGACATGGTCGTTGATGCCGTCCTTGAACCAGCCCGCGAGGTCGGTGCCGAAGAGGCGGTTCGTGTTCGTGTCGTTGTCGCAGAAGAGCAGCGATGGTTGCCCTTCGAACGTGGCCCGCATCGGTGGAAAGTCCGCGATGTCGATCGTGATGCCGCCGGCCCGATCGTCCGCGAGGCGCGCTTCGGGACGACCCGCGTGCCAGGCCCACGTGTTGCGGGCCCACAGCTGCGGCAGGATGTGCAGCCGCGCCGACCGGTCGCCGCGGTTGTGCGCCGTGATGCGCATCAGGATGTCGTCCGGTCCGGCCTTCGCGTATTCGATCTCGATGTCGAAATAGCGGTCGCCGGCGAAGATGCCGGTGTCGACCAGCTCGTACTCGCGATCGTCGAGGCCGCGCGCCGCGTTCTCGTCGATCAGCCGCTGGTACGGGAACGCCGCCTGCGGATACTTGTAGAGCATCCGCATGTACGTGTGGGTCGGGGTGCCGTCGACGAAATAGTAAAGTTCCTTTACATCCTCGCCATGGTTGCCCTGGGCGTTGTCGAGGCCGAACAGGCGCTCCTTCAGGATCGGGTCGTTCTCGTTCCAGAACGCCGTCGCGAGGCACAGCTTCAGGCGATCGTCGGCGAAGCCGCCGATGCCGTCCTCGCCCCAGCGATACGCGCGGCTGCGGGCGTGGTCGTGCGGGAAGTAGCTCCACGCGTCGCCGTCCGCGCTGTAGTCCTCG
>CAXTPX010000788.1:0-2091 GCA_964246005.1 uncultured Burkholderiaceae bacterium
CCCACGAGATCGGCTCGAACTCGCCGGCCCCGCGCTCGCTGCCGGGCTTTCGCAGCAGCGGCTGCGTCAGTCGCGCAGGCGACTTCTGCTTCATGATCCCCGACGCGCCCTTCGCGCAGATCACGCCCTTGTTGAGCGGGTGCTCCGGGTTGCCGTCGATGTAGCGCAGCTCGCCGTCGCGCAGATGCACGCGAATGCCGCAACGGCACGCGCACATGTAGCAGGTCGTGGTCTTGACCTCCGTGATCTCGTCGGTGGGCGATGCGAGCGGATCGTGCAACGGTTCGCGCGACAGGAACTTGAACATGGACGCTTTCAGCCGGCCCGGGCCGGCAGGGACAGGACCGCCAGCGCCACCGACGCGATGCGGGACACGAGCGAGTCGGAACGCGACGTCAGGACGATGGGTACGGTCGCGCCGAGCACGAGGCCCGCGCAGTCGCCACCCCCGACGTAGACGAAGCTCTTGTAGAGCATGTTGCCGGCGTTGAGGTCCGGCACCAGCAGCAGGTCGGCGTCACCGGCGACGGCCGACTCGATCCGCTTCAGCCGGGCGGCCTCGGCCGAGATCGCGTTGTCGAAGCCGAACGGACCCTCGACGACGGCGCCCGGCCACATCCCGCCGGCCGCGAGCGCGACCAGCGCCTCTGCATCGATCGTCGCGGCGATCATCGGATTGACCGTCTCGACGGCCGCCAGGATGCCGACCTTCGGGGAAGCGATGCCGATGTGCTGCAGGAGGCCGATGGCGTTGGTCAGGATGTCGCGCTTGGTCCTCGCGTCGGGCTCGATGTTGACGACGCAATCGGCGAGGGCGAGCAGCTTCGGATAGCGTGGCAGGTCGAACAGGAACGCATGGCTGATGCGCGTCGTGCCCCGGAGTCCGCTCTCCCTCGAGACGACGGCGGACATCAGCTCGTCGGTGTGCAGCGATCCCTTCATCAACGCCTGCACGTCGCCCACGCGGGCCAGTGCCGTTGCCCGCGTGGCTGCCGCTGCCGGATGACCGGGCGTGTCGACGATCTCGAAGCGGCCCGCATCGATGTTCGCGACCTCGGCCGCACGAAGGATGCCGCCGACCGGCCCGATCAGGACCGGCGTCGCGATCCCGGTGTCGAGCATGCCCGCCGCCGCGTCGAGCGCGAGCGCGTCGCACGGATACACGATGCCGACACGTGGCAGGCCGGTCGCGCGCGACCGCGCGCGGGCCCGGGTCACCAGGCCATCGAGCCGCGGATGCGCCGAGCCGGCCGCGAGCGGCGGCGCGATCGAATCGAACGCGATCAGACGTAGTCCTTGTACTTGTCGAGGAAGCGCACCGGCTTCGCGAGCGCATCGCGGCGGAACGGGTCGCCCAGTTCGCGCGTGCACATGATCTCGATGACCGTGGTCTTGCCTTCGTTCATCTGCGCGTCGATCGCCTTCTTCAACGCAGGACCCACGTCCGCCAGCTGGTCGACGACGACGCCTTCGGCACCCATCGCGATCGCGATCTGCGCGAAGCTGGTGTTGTCGAGCTCCCCGGCGACGAAGCGACGGTTGTAGAAGTCGACCTGGTTCTTCTTCTCCGCGCCCCACTGGCGGTTGTGGAAGACCACCGCGGTGACCGGGATGTCATGGCGCACGCACGTCATCAGCTCGGACATGCTCATGCCCCACGCGCCGTCGCCCGCGTACGCGATCGCCGGGCGGTCCATCGCCGCGCACTTCGCACCGATGATGGTAGGCAGCGCGTAGCCACAGTTGCCGAAGCTCATCGGCGCGAAGAACGAACGCGGTTCTTCGAAGCGCAGATAGCTGTTGGCGACCGAGTTGATGTTGCCGATGTCGGTCGACACCATCGCGCGCGGCGGCATCGACTTTTCGAGCTCGCGCAGCACCTGGCGCGGATGGAGCCAGCTGCCCGGCTCGTTCTTCTGCTCCTCGATCATGTCGAGGCTGTAGGCGTCGCGCTCGTGGGTCCACTCGTCGAGTTCCTTCTCCCACGACGTCTTCTCGTCGGCGATGGTCTTCGCGCGTGCGTCCTTCGTCTCGTCGCAGGCCAGCTTGCGATCGGCGAGGCGCGCCAAGAGCGCGACCGCGGCGGCCTTC
>CAXTPX010000789.1:0-2088 GCA_964246005.1 uncultured Burkholderiaceae bacterium
GCCGATCGCGGAGGCGAGGTTGTCGAGGCCGACCGGGCCGCCGTCGAACTTGTGGAGGATCGCCTCGAGCAGCTTCCGGTCCATCACGTCGAGCCCGAGCGCGTCGACGTCGAGCATCTTCAGCGCGACGTCGGCGACCGCCGACGTCACGCGACCGTCGGCGCGCATGTCGGCGTAGTCGCGGACCCGGCGCAGAAGGCGGTTCGCGATCCGCGGCGTGCCGCGCGAGCGTTTCGCCAGCTCCATCGCACCGTCGTCGTCGATCGGCGTGTCGAGCAGCGCGGCCGAGCGCAGCACGATGCGTCGCACTTCATCGGGCGTGTAGAACTCGAGGCGCGCGACGATGCCGAAGCGGTCGCGCAGCGGGTTCGTCAGCATGCCGGCGCGCGTGGTCGCACCGACCAGCGTGAACGGCTGCAGGTCGAGCTTCACGCTGCGGGCCGCGGGTCCCTCGCCGATCATGATGTCGATCTGGAAGTCCTCGAGCGCCGGGTAGAGGATCTCCTCGACGACCGGCGACAGCCGATGGATCTCGTCGATGAACAGCACGTCGTTTTTCTCGAGATTCGTCAGCAGCGCCGCGAGGTCGCCGGGTCGCTCGAGGACCGGTCCGGACGTCTGCCGCATCGCGACGCCCATCTCGCGCGCGACGATGTGCGCGAGCGTGGTCTTGCCGAGGCCGGGCGGTCCGAACAGCAACACGTGATCGAGCGACTCGCCGCGCTTGCGTGCGGCGCCGATGAAGATCTCGAGCTGCTCGCGGATCTTGACCTGACCGATGTATTCGTCGAGCACCTTCGGTCGCAACGCGCGTTCGAAGACCTCCTCGTTGGGCGACGCGGCGGAGGCGGAGCTCACCCGGGTGGTTGCGAGACGTTCGGGCCGCGTTGAGAGGGCGTCGGTCTGGATCATCGACGCATTATGAGCGAGGGCGCATGCCCTCACCAGTAAGAGGCAGCGTCAGCGCCTCGAACCGGGGTGTCCCGGTCGTTACGATCGGTTTCGTTTCTTCGATGGCGACGAAGGTCATGGGCCTTACGATCGGGAGGCGTCGAATGCGCGTGTCGTGCAAGGTGGCATTCGTGCGAGGGAACGGACGAATGAAGATCATGAACCGAAGTCTCGCCCCGGCGTTGCTGCTCGTTTCGGCGCTCATCGCTCCAGCCTTCGGCCAGGACGGGGCCCAGCCAGCGGTGCCCGCCGCGATCCGGGGTGCTTACGGCGCCGATTCCCTGCAGAAGCTCGACCTGTGGCGTCCAGCCGGGCAAGCACCAGCGCCACTCGTCCTGTTCGTCCACGGCGGCGGTTGGAAGCGGGGCGACAAGGACAACGCCACCGGCATGACCAAGGTGACCCATTTGCTCGGACGCGGCTTCGCCGTCGCGTCGATCGACTACCGGCTCGTGCCCGAAGCGACCGTGGAACAGGAGGCCGCCGATGTCGCTCTGGCGCTGTCGTGGCTTCGTGCGCATGCCGAAGCGAATGGCATCGACGCTGATCGCGTCGTCCTGATGGGGCACAGCGCCGGCGCCCACCTCGTCGCGCTGGTCGGCACCGACCCGACCTATCTGCAATCCGCGGGCCTCGATTACGGCGCGGTGCGCGGGGTGGTGGCGATCGACGGCGCCGCCTACGACATCCCCAGGCAGATCGCCGATGCCGGCAGCTTCATGCACGATACCTACGCGCAGGCCTTCGGCTCCGATCCCGTGCGTCAGAGGAAGCTTTCGCCGACGATGCAGGCAGCCGCGCCCAATGCGCCCGCCTTCCTGTTGCTCCATGTCTCCCGCCCCGACGGCATCGCGCAGGCGAAGGAATTGGCCGATGCGCTCACGGCCGCCGGTACGCCGGTCGAGCGTCGGCAATTCGAGGGCACTGGGCTACGCGGGCACATGAAGATCAATCGATCGCTGGGCGATCCGGCTTATCCCGCGACGGCTGTGTTGGACGCCTGGCTCGAACGCGTGGCGCGTTGAGGGAGGTAGGAAACGGTGCCTTGAGACCCAGCGTCAGCGGGTAACGGCGTCGAGCCGCTGCGATTCGTCGCGCCGGTCGGCGTCACCACCGTACGGACACATCGTGCGCACT
>CAXTPX010000790.1:0-2080 GCA_964246005.1 uncultured Burkholderiaceae bacterium
TGCGGTCAAAGCGGACAGGAAGCCGCGCGACATCATCACGCGCCAGTCGATCGAGAACGCGGTGTCGGTGATCATGGCCACCGGCGGCTCGACCAACGCGGTGCTGCACTTCCTCGCGATCGCGCACGCGGCCGAGGTCGAGTGGACCATCGACGACTTCGAACGCATCCGTCAGCGCGTGCCGGTCCTGTGCGACCTGAAGCCGTCGGGCCGCTACGTGGCGACCGACCTGCATCGGGTCGGCGGCGTGCCCCAGGTGATGAAGATGCTGCTCGAGGCCGGCCTGCTGCACGGCGACTGCATGACGATCACCGGCCGCACGATCGCGGAAGAACTCGCCGACATCCCGGCGGTGCCCCCCGCCGGTCAGGACGTGATCCGTCCGTTCGACGCACCGATGTATCCGCACGGACATCTCGCGATCCTGCGCGGCAACCTGTCGCCGGAAGGCTGCGTCGCGAAGATCACGGGCCTCAAGAATCCGGTCATGACAGGGCCGGCCCGCGTGTTCGATTCGGAGGACGACGCGATGGCCGCGATCATGGCCAAGGGCATCGTGGCCGGCGACATCGTCGTGATCCGCTACGAAGGGCCGCGTGGCGGACCCGGCATGCGCGAGATGCTGGCGCCCACGTCCGCCCTGGTCGGCCAGGGTCTCGGCGAGTCGGTCGGCTTGATCACCGATGGTCGCTTCTCGGGCGGTACGTGGGGGATGGTGGTCGGGCACGTCTCGCCGGAAGCGTTCGTCGGCGGCGCCATCGGCCTGATCGAAGAGGGCGACTCGGTCACGATCGACTCGCATCGTCTGCTGCTGCAATTGAACGTCGACGAGGCCGAGATCGAAGCGCGACGCTCGCGCTGGACGCCGCCCGAGCCGCGCTACGCGCGCGGCGTGCTCGCGAAGTTTGCGAAGCTCGCGTCGACGGCGAGTCGCGGAGCGGTCACCGACGGCTGAGCCGCCGTGGTGTGGAACCTCAGCGCCGCGTGACGCGGTTGCCGACCGCTTTCTTGATGCGCTCGGCCTTGACCTTGTCGATCTCGTCGTGCGCCTTCTTCCGATCCAGTCCGAAGTACGGCTCGATGACCTCGAACCAGGCGAGCGCGAGACCGAACGGAACGAGGACGATCCACCAGGCCCAGTGTCCGACCGGACCGTAATCGAACCATTTCATCACGAGCAGCACGACACCGATTGCCAGGAACCACATGGCGCTTCCTCCGAAGGTCGATTCACGAATATATACGAGGTGCTCGGACACACCCGGGGATCGTTAGACCGTTATCGGCAGTCACCGTGAAAAGTCGAACGGCGCGTCACGCCCGGCGATGGTCGGCGCGCTGCTGGCGCCGTGCGGCGCGCTGCCGGCGTCTTCGCGGGCCGACGATGTCGTGCCGTTCGAGGCGCAGCGACTGGCGAGGTGACGCAGAGGTGCCGGGCGTCGTTCGCTGCAACGACGCTGGGTTCCCGCGTCCGCGGGAACGACGCAGCCGGGTGGACCCGTCGTTCCCGCGCAGCCGGGAACCCAGTGACGTGTACGCAGGCCGCTGCAACGAAAAAGGCCACCCGCAGGTGGCCCCTCTCGAATGCGACCGCTATTACTGCACGACCGCGACCGTCTCCTTGTTGCCGCCCTTGTACGTGTACAGGGTCAGCGCACCGTTCTTGATGTCGCCTTGCGGGTCGAACGAGATGTGGCCGGTCACGCCGTTGTAGTCTTCCTTCGCGAGGAACGGCAGGTACTTCGCCGGCTCCGCCGACTTGGCCTTCTGCATCGCATCGGCCATCACCATCACCGAGTCGTACACGTACGGCGCGTAGATCTGGACGTCGGTGCCGAACTTGGCCTTGTACTTGGCCTTGAAGTCGTTCATCGGGCCTTCCTTGCCCTTCAGCACGCCGCCGGCTTCGGCGCAGATCACCTGGCCGTCGCCCATGCCGTCGCCGGCGAGCTTCGACAGTTCGCCGGTGCAGATGCCGTCGCCGCCCATGAACTTGGCGTTGATGCCGAGCTGCTTCATCTGGCGCAGCATCGGGCCGGCCTGGGCGTCCATGCCGCCGTAGAACACGACGTCGGGCTTC
>CAXTPX010000791.1:0-2079 GCA_964246005.1 uncultured Burkholderiaceae bacterium
CTTCTTCACCCGCTCGAATGATCGGATCGAATAAACGGATCAGGCACTCGAGTTCGACGATCTTCGGGCCCAGCCGATAGCCGCCGGCCTGGCGGACCAGTAGCCCCGCACCCTGCAGCTCGCTCGCGTAACGATAGGCCGATGCCGGACTCAACCCGAGCGCCGCGGCCATCCCTTCGACGTTGATCGACAGGCGCGCCTTGCCGAACAGGTTGAGAACGGCAATGACCCGCCCGATGACCGACGGGGCTTTTTCCCCAACGTTCGAGGTTGGCAATGCGGCCGAAGGAAATCGACGGCCAGAAGCTCGTCGTGACGATCCTCGACGATGCGTCGGACCCGACTGCGGCAACAGTGGCTGCCAGAAAGCTGACGTCCGAGTACAAGGTCGATGTGCTGGTCGGACCGTCCATCACGCCGACCTCGCTCGCCGCCGTGCAGGTCGCAGGCGACGCCGAAACACCGATCACCACGGCTCAGGCTCGTGGCGTTGCGGGCGATCCGTCGTTCGAACCTTTGCCGTGCAACCTCGACGTTGGCTTGACGATGTTCCGTCGTCTCATCGCTCGACAGCTCGAAAGGGAGGCCAGTACAAGGGGATCGTTCCAGCCGGCTCCGGCCAACGTTCGAACTGGCAGGCTGAACATGTCGAGCTGAGAGCGTCGCCATGTGACGCTGGACCGGATGCGGGTCTGTCACCGTGACCGTGTTGAGCCCGGGGGACCGGGTCCAGGTCGTCGCCGCCCGTCCGCTCGGCCGTCCCACTATCATGGACGACTCCGGAGTCGAACGCAGGCTCAACCTTCCGTGTCCATCCGAGGGCCGACTTCCTTGGAGCCGAATGTCTTGTTCGGCGTCCTCTGCGTACAGCGCAGGACCCGCACTCACCACCGTTGTCCCGACTGAACGAACGATGCCATCTCTCAGCGAATCGATAGCACGGCGGTCGCGTAACGCCGTGCCGGCGCGTGCCTCTGCGTGGACGTTCGACGAGACTGCCGCACGTCACAGGAAAGGCGTCGGACGCCGTTGAACCATTCCCATCGTTTATGTGTCGCGCCCATGATGGATTGGACCGACCGGCACTGCAGGTACTTTCATCGGCAACTATCGACGACCGCGCGGCTCTACACCGAGATGGTCACCACCGGTGCGCTGCTGCACGGCGACGTGCCGCGCCACCTGGACTTCGACGCAGCCGAACATCCGGTCGCGTTGCAGCTCGGCGGGAGTGATCCTGCGGCGCTTGCGCAATGCGCACGACTCGGCGAGCGATGGGGCTACGACGAGATCAACCTCAACTGCGGATGCCCGTCCGAGCGCGTGCAGAACGGCGCGTTCGGGGCCTGCCTGATGGCCGAGCCGGCGCTGGTCGCCGACTGCGTGAAGGCGATGATCGACGCGGTGGATATTCCGGTCACCGTCAAGCATCGCATCGGGCTCGATCGCAACGACGACTACGGCTTCGTCCGCGACTTCGTCGGAACGGTGGCAGGCGCGGGCTGCGGCGTGTTCATCGTGCATGCGAGGAACGCGTGGCTGAAGGGACTCTCGCCGAAGGAGAATCGCGAGGTGCCGCCGCTGCGTCACGAGGTCGTCGCCCTGCTGCGGCGCGACTTTCCGGGTTCGACCTTCGTCGTCAACGGCGGCCTCGCGGAGCTCGCTTCGATCGCGGATGCCGCCGATCGCTTCGACGGCGTGATGATCGGGCGTGCGGCGTATCACAACCCCTGGTTGCTGGCGATGCTCGAGGCGCCCATCGAGGGCCGCCACGCGCCGAGCCGCGCGGCCGTGGTCGCGGCGATGGTCGCGTACAGCGAACGTGCAGCGCTCGACGGCGTTCCGCTGCGTTCGATCGTCCGGCACATGCTCGGCTTGTTCCACGGACAACCCGCCGCGCGGACCTGGCGCCGCATGTTGAGCGACGCGGCGTTGCTGCGGGACGCGAATGCGTCGTTGTTGTGGCGCGCGCTCGAGGCGGTGGAGCACCCGGCCCGACCTGCGGCGTCGATCGACGAAGGGGTGTTGTTGCGGGCGTGAGGCCGGGTCGCCAACCATCGGGTCGTCTCACGGATCCGG
>CAXTPX010000792.1:0-2074 GCA_964246005.1 uncultured Burkholderiaceae bacterium
GCCGACGGCTTCCGCAACTTCCAGAAGGCGCGCTACAGCGTGCCGGCCGAAGCGATGCTGATCGATCGGGCGCAACTACTCACGCTGACCGCGCCCGAGATGACGGTGCTCGTCGGCGGCCTGCGCGTGCTCGGTGCCAACGTCGGCCAGTCGTCGCACGGCGTGTTCACGAAGAACGTCGGCACGTTGAGCAACGACTGGTTCGTCGCGCTGCTCGACATGGGTACGGCGTGGAAGCCGGTCTCGGACGAAAGCGACAACTTCGAAGGCGTCGACCGGAAGTCCGGCGCCCACCAGTGGAAGGCGACGCGCAGCGACCTCGTCTTCGGGTCGAACGCGCAGTTGCGTGCGATCGCCGAGGTGTACGCCAGCGCCGGTGCACAGAAGAAGTTCGTCGACGACTTCGTCGCAGCCTGGGTCAAGGTCATGAACCTCGATCGCTTCGACCTCGGCTGACGACGCCGGGTCGGTCGACGTCGGCTGCCGCGGCCGACGTCGTCCGGGCAGTCGCGCTCGTACAACGGCGTTCACCACACGGTGTCGCGACCTACCCGTCTTCTGTCACGCACCGTTGCACGACGGTCGCGCCGCACGCCGTCGAACTAGGCTCCGCTCTCTCGGCGCGGACCACGCGCGTCGACCCGACGTGCGCAGCCGACCATGACCCCGCCTCTTGCCTCAGCACTCGCAGCCGCCCTGTTGATCGCGGCCGCGGCGAACGTGCACGCGCAGGAGACCTCCGCGGAAGGCGTGACGCCTGCACCTACCGCCACCGACGACGCCTCGCCGAAGCCGAACGCGAAGCTCGAGCGTGTCGAGGTCACCGGTCGTCGCAACGAGACCGAGGCGCGCCGCATGTCGACGGCCGCGAAGATCGTCATCGGTCGCGACGAGATCGAGGCGTACGGCGACATGTCGCTCGCCGACGTCATGAAACGGCTGCCGAGCGTGACCATCGCCGGTCGACCCGGTCGTGGCGGCCAGATCCGCATGCGCGGCATGGGCAACGGGTACACACAGATCCTGATCGACGGTGAACGCATCCCGCGCGGCTTCGCGATCGACCAGCTGACGCCCGACATGGTCGAGCGCATCGAGATCTATCGCGCGCCGACCGCGGAAACCGGCGCGCGCGCGATCGCCGGCACGATCAACATCATCCTGCGCGAACCGCTGCGCCAGCGCAGCGACGACGTCCGCATCGGCGCGACCGAAGAGCGCGGCCGCGTCCAGCCCAACTTCTCGTGGACGCGCAACGACGTGCTCGGCGAGTCGGGTACGTACAACCTCACGGTCTCGGGCAACCGCTCGATCCCGCGGACCGACACCGCGACCGACACGACCTACGTCGATACACGGACCGGCCTCGCGGACCTCGCGCAGCACCTGCGACAGATCCAGCACGACGAACGCAACGCCCTCCACGTCAGCTCGCGCATCCAGTGGAACCTCGGTCAGGGCGATCAACTCAGCCTGCAGCCGTTCCTGTCGGTCACCGAAGGCCATACGCAGGTCGCGGGCACGCTCGACCAGCCGTTCGGCTTCATGCCGGCGCCGTACGCGACGAGCATGTCGGCCGCCACCAGCAGGTCCTCGCTCGCGCGCATCGTCGCGCTCCTGAAGAAGCGCATCGACGAGTCGACGCGTGCCGAACTGCGCGGCAGCATCGGCACGTTCAAGTCGCACAACGACACCGACACGCTCGAGTACGACAGCAGCGCTGCACCGGTACTAAATCAACGCGCGACCACCACGATCAGCGATCGCTCGTGGACGTTGAGCGGCAAGCTGTTCCACACGATCGGCGAGCAGCACAGCCTCACGGCGGGCGTCGAAGGCGAAGGCGTGACCCGCGACGAGAACGCGCTGACGTTCGTCAACGGCGTGCCGTCGCTGCCCGGCTTCGGCGGCGACATCGATGCATCGACCTTGCGGATGGCGGCATATGCACAGGACGACTGGAACCCGTCGAGCGCGTGGGCCGCGAACGCGGGCCTGCGCTGGGAGACCATCCGCACCAACAGCGAGTCGATCGGCGCGCCGGTCCACAACAGCAGCGTCGTGCTGACGCCGC
>CAXTPX010000793.1:0-2074 GCA_964246005.1 uncultured Burkholderiaceae bacterium
GCGGAACGACAGCAGCACCGCCTTCTTCAGCCATTGATGCACGACCCACGCGCCATCGATCTTCTCGGCGACCCGCAGGCGACCGTCGTTCAGTTCATCGATCGCCGCTTCGACCGCGGCGCGGACGTCGGCCGCCGCCGCCGAAGGCGACAGACCGGCCCGTTCGTCCCATGCCCGTTCGATGATCGCCTGGATGTTGCTGTCGTTCATGAAGTCCCTGGTGCGTTGGTCGGATCGATGGGTCAGAGAACGGAAGTCTCGCGTCCGAACGTCGCGAGCGTGATCGGTGGCAGCGGCTTCCACCCGCGTTTGCGATGCTCCACGACGATGTTCGTGAAGATGCCGCCGCGCACGCCCCAGCGCGCCGTGACGCGCATGAAGCGCGGCTTCACCGCCGTCGCGAGGTCACCGAGCACGCGGTTCGTCACCGCCTCGTGGAAGGCTCCTTCGTCGCGAAAGCTCCACGTGTAGAGCTTCAGGCTCTTCAATTCGACGCACAGCCGGTCGGGGATGTAGTCGATCGTGAACGCGGCGAAGTCCGGCTGCCCGGTCAACGGGCACAGGCACGTGAACTCCGGCACTTGCAGGTGGATCAGGTAGTCGCGCTCGGCGTTGGGATTGTCGAACACGTCGAGCGTCTTCGACGGGCGCGTGCGACCGGCCGGCGCTCGCTCGCCGACCGCGACGAGGGGGTCCGACAGCGGCGCGGCCTTGTTTTTTCGGGAGGCCGACATGTTTTCGGAAGGCAGGTTGACGGTCGGGAGGAGGAGACCGCGCTGGTATTATACGAACCGCCCGGATCGCGTCGAACGGGCCCGTCGCGGCCTCGCGTCGCGCGCCGAATGCCCCGGCGACCGTGCCCCGGTGCCATCTCGCTCGCTGGACGGCCCTCCCTCCATTCACACCATCCGATGCAGCTCATGCGCCTGTCGCCGAGTCCGGCAACCCGTTCTCCGACGATGCGGATCGCATAGCGTGCGACTGACGCAGATCAAACTGTCGGGCTTCAAGTCGTTCGTCGATCCGACGCACTTCACGTTGCCCGGCCGGCTCGTCGGCGTGGTGGGACCGAACGGTTGCGGCAAGTCCAACATCATCGACGCGGCCCGCTGGGTCCTCGGCGAATCGAAGGCGAGCGAACTCCGCGGCGAGTCGATGCAGGACGTGATCTTCAACGGCTCCGGCCAGCGCAAGCCCGCGGGTCGGGCGAGCGTCGAACTGGTGTTCGACAATGCGCCGGACGAGCACGGCAAGCAGGTGGCCGGGCCCTGGGGCCACTACAACGAGATCGCGGTCAAGCGCGTCCTGACGCGCGACGGCACGTCGTCGTACCTGATCAACAACCAGGCCGTGCGCCGTCGCGACATCCAGGACATCTTCCTCGGCACGGGCCTCGGACCGCGGGCGTACGCGATCATCGGCCAGGGCATGATCAGTCGCATCATCGAGGCCCGACCCGACGAGTTGCGCGTCTTCCTCGAAGAAGCCGCCGGCATCTCGAAGTACAAGGAACGGCGCCGCGAGACGGAGAGCCGGCTCGCCGACACACGCGAGAACCTGACGCGCGTCGAGGACATCCTGCGCGAGCTCACCGCGAACCTCGATCGCCTCGAACGCCAGGCCGTGGTCGCGAAGGAGTATCGCGCGCTCGAGGACGAGGTCGACGGCAAGCAGAAGCTGTTGTGGCTGCTGCGCGCGAACGAAGCGGCGTCGCTCGCAGCCCGTCATCGCCACGACGCGGAGGCGTCGCAGCTCGCGCTCGATGCACGCACCGCCGACCTGCGGCGTGTCGAGCTCGACCTCGAACGCGTGCGTGCCGCGCAGCAGGCGGCCGGCGACGCGGTCCACGCGGCGCAGGGTCGCTATTACGAGGCGGCATCGGCGGTCTCCGCGATCGAGGCCGAGATCCGGGTCGTCGTCGAGTCGCGCAACCGGCTGCAGGCGCAGCTCGCCCAGCTCGGCGCGCAAAGGAGTCACTGGATCGCCGAGGGCGACCGGCTGGCCGAGGCGGGCGACCGTGCCCGGGAGGCACTGGCCAGTACGATGGAGACGATCCCCGCGTCGGAGCAGGCGG
>CAXTPX010000794.1:0-2073 GCA_964246005.1 uncultured Burkholderiaceae bacterium
CAGTGGCTGCATCTGGCGAAGGCCACCGGCGAATTCGATGCGACGATGGATCGCTGGTTGAGATAGTTGGACGCGTGCAGTCCCTGGAGTCGCACGCCCCCATCGATACCGCATGCGCCGGCAGCCGGCTTCCGAGCGACGGACTCATCGGCTCGATGCGCTCGGTGTGCCTGGCGAAGCACGTGGACGATGTCCTCGCCGTCGAGGAGCGACGGGGCACAGCACTGCCGAGACAACCGGCGTTCAATTGTCCGGCGCTGCGTCGTTGGTCCAGTTCTTCCAGTCGGCGGTGACGAAGCGCTCGTCGATCAGCGTGCGCTGGAAGCAGCAATCGTCCTTGAACCACTGCCAGGTCCGCGCGCGGTTCCTGCCGTCGGCGGAGAGCTGGATCATCTCGTAAAGATACAGGCCCGGCTCGTTGTTGCGCGTCCAGTTGAGGCACGTCGAACGCGAGAAATCGTCGGGCTGCATGGCGGCGGCCCACCCCGTGATCAGTTCGTTGTCGAACCAGATGCGCCCGTTCTCGTAGTGCGACGGGAAATCGCGTGTCTCGCTGCGGCCGTCTTCCCAGAAGTAGTAGTTGGTCTGATGGTAGGCACCGGCGTACGGACCCTCGGTCGGCAGCCGGCAGATCAGGCGCGATCGATGCTGGTCGGTCAGCTTGCCGGTGGCGGCTTCGTAGTACCGGTACCAGCCTTCCCAGACGCCTTCGTTACGGGCTAGCAGCGGCATGCCGTCGCGGATCGACAAGCCGGGTGCGATGTCGTTCATGATCTTTTCCTTCAAGGGTTGTGCAGGTCGACGACGACCTTGCCCATCGAGTCGCCGCCGAGGAGTCGCTCGACCGCGTCGTAGATGCGTGGGAGCCCGACGAAACGGGTGTCGTCGAAGGTGACGGCGAGCTTGCCTTCGTGCATCAGCTCGGCCAGCCGCGCCCGGGCGGCCGGCCACAGGTCGGGGAGCAGGCCATTCATGAAGCCGCGAACCGAGGCGGCCTTGTAGTACAGCTTGTGAACGATGCGGGGCCCGGTCACGACTTCCGGCCGGCCTTCCAGGTCCTGGGCCGCGCCCCCCACGACCACGCGGCCGCCGACCGCGATGTTGTCCAGCATCGCATCGAAGATCGGGCCCGATACCGTGTCGATCGCGACATCGATGGCATTGCGGTATTCCGCGTCCAGCACCTCCTTCACCGACTCGCTCCTGTAGTCGATCACGCGATCCGCGCCGAGGGACCGCACGAAGGCGGCCTTCGCCGGACCGCCGCAGATCGCGACGACCCGGCAGTCCTGCAACTTCGCGAGTTGCACGATGAGATGGCCGAGTCCCCCGGCCGCGGCCGACACCACCACCGTATCGCCGGGACGGACCTCGCCGACATGCTCGAGCGCGAGCAGCGCGGAGACACCGGTCGATGCGAGCGTCAGCCATTCGGCCGTGGCCTCCGGAATCCGCGCGAACTGCGACGCTGTCGCGGTGTTGCATTCGCGATAGCCGCCGGTGAAGCGCACCGTCGCCACGGGATCGCCTTCCCGGAAGCGCGTCACGTCGGCTCCCACCGCCTCGACCGTGCCGGCCGCCTCCACGCCCATGATGCAGGGCAGGGTCAACGAGACGTAATCGACCGCGTTGCGCGAGATCTGCGTGTCGAAGATGCCGTTGATGCCGCACCAGCGGTTGCGGACCTGGATCTCGTCGGGGCCCGGCGCGCGCAACGGCAGACGGACGATCTCGGTCGCGCGGCGAAACGACTGCTCGAAGCGCGCCAACTGGATCGCGCGGTACGAGGTCCCCGGCTCGTTCATCGGTCCGGAACGCTTTCGAGGCCGAGTCCTCCCGGATTGACGACGCCTTCCGGGTCGAGGGTCCGCTTGATGGCCTCGAGCAGCTTCCACGAGGCGGCATCGCGGCTCTCGCGATAAGGATAGGTCCGGCCGATCTGGAAATGCGCGCAGCCGAAGCGCTGGTACAGCGCGATCACGCGGCCGCGCGCGGCGACGACGACCGCCGTCGCCTCCGGGTTCGCCGCAAGGAGCGGCAGTTTCGCGAGATGGCCGGGCTCGATCGCCACCG
>CAXTPX010000795.1:0-2072 GCA_964246005.1 uncultured Burkholderiaceae bacterium
CCGCGCGGTCCGGCGCTCGCCGTCGCGTTCAAGCCCGCAGCAGGCCTCGAAGCAGGCAAGACCAAGATCGAGTCCAAGAACGTCGACATCGGCACGGTGCAGACGATCACGCTCGGCAAGGACCGGAAGGGTGTGGTCGTGACGGCGCAGATGACGCGCAATGCCACCGACCTGCTGGTGGAAGACACGCGCTTCTGGATCGTCAAGCCGCGCATCGCCGGCGGCCAGATCTCCGGCCTGACGACGCTGCTGTCGGGGTCGTACATCGGGACGGACTTCGGCAAGTCGACGGAGTCCAAGCGCGAGTTCGTGGGGCTCGATCAGCAGCCTTCGGTCACGACCGACGAGCCCGGTCGCGAGTTCAAGCTGCACGCGGGCGACAGCGGTTCGCTCGACATCGGGTCTCCGGTGTTCTTCCGGCGCTTCGAGGTGGGCCAGGTCACCGCGGTCAATCTCGACGCCGACGGCAAGGGCGTGACGGCGCTCGTCTTCATCCGCTCGCCGTACGAGCGCTACGTGACCGACAACACGCGCTTCTGGGAAGCGAGCGGCGTCGATGTCTCGATCGACGGATCGGGCGTGAAGATCTCGACGCAGTCGCTGACGTCGGTCGTGGTGGGGGGGATCGCCTTCCAGACGCCGGCCGACGAGCCGCCCGGCGGGCCGGCAGTGAACGACCACTCGTTCCAGTTGTTCAGCGAGGAGGGCCTCGCGATGAAGCGCTCGGACGCCCAGCTTGAAAAGTACATCGCCTACTTCAGCGACACGATCCGCGGCCTCGCGGTCGGCGCACAGGTCGAGTTCCGGGGCTACGTGATCGGCGAGGTCCGCTCGATCGAGATGGAGTTCGACCGCGAGACGCGCTCGTTCCGCTTCCCGGTCGAGTTCGTGCTGTACCGCGACGTGCTGCCGGCCCGTATCGCGCGGGCGGAGAAGCCGGGGATGCCGATCGACTCGGACGAACTGTACGAGCGCGCGATCCACAAGCGCGGCCTGCGCGTCCAGTTGCGCACCGGCAACCTGCTGACCGGCGCGAAGTACGTCGCGATGGACTTCATCAAGGACGCTGCGCCGGTGCCGCCCGGGCCGGCCAGGGATCGCAACGGCAGCCGCATCATTCCGACGGCACCCGGCAGCTTCGACGAACTGCAGGAAACGCTGTCGAGCATCAGCAAGAAGATCGACAAGATCCCGTTCGATCAACTCGCCACCGAGGTCCGTCGGACGCTGCAGCAGCTGCAGGGCACGATGAAGGGGGCCGAGAAGCTGCTCGCGAACGTCAACGACAACCTCGCGCCCGAGGTCGCGGCCACGTTGAGCGAAGCCAGACGAACCATCAAGAGCGCCAACGAGGCGCTGCTCGCGACCGACTCGCCGATCCAACAGGACCTGCGCGGCACGCTCGTCGAACTGAACCGCGCCGCTGCGTCGTTGCGGCTGTTGACCGACTACCTGCAGCGCCATCCCGAGTCGTTGCTGCGCGGCAAGGCGCCCGACGTGTCGTTCGGCGACATACCACCGGCCCCACCGCAGGCGGTGCCGATCCCCATGCCGGCCCCGTCGAAGGCGCCCGCTGCTCCGGAGGTCGTCCAATGAAAGGCGTGAACTTCGCCGGGTCGATCGGCTCGCTCGCTCGGTGCGCAGTGCTGGCAACGGCAATCGTCGGGTCGGGGTGCGCCGGTCCTCAGAGCAACGAGAACTTCTACGCGCTCAACGACGGCGGTGTCGTGCTGTCGATGCCGGCGACCGGCTCGGCGACCGGGGCGTCGCTGCCCGGCATCGTGATCAGCGCGGTCACGGTGCCCGAGCTGATCGACCGTCCGCAGATCGTGACGCGCGACAGCCTGAACCGGGTGATCGTGTCGGAACAGCATCTGTGGGCCGAGCCGGTCCGTAGCGGCGTCGCTCGCACGCTCGCCACCCGGCTCTCCCGCACGATGCAGGGTGTCGGCAAGCCGGTACAGGTCGGCGCCTACCCGCAGGCGTCGATCACGTCTCCTTACCTGCGAATCACCGTCGATATCGTGCGCTTCGACGCGGTACCGAACGGTGAAGCCGTCATCGATGCCGTG
>CAXTPX010000796.1:0-2068 GCA_964246005.1 uncultured Burkholderiaceae bacterium
GCATCGTCGCGACGGTCACGCGACAGAGCCGCGAACAGCTCGGCCTCGACGTCGGCGCGAAGGCTTTCGCGTTGATCAAGGCGTCGTCGATCATCCTCGTGACCGACAGCGACGATGTGAAGCTGTCGGCGCGCAATCAACTGGGCGGCACCGTGACGCGCGTGACGCCGGGCGCGATCAACACCGAGGTCGTGCTTCGGGTGGCCGGCGGCACCGAGGTCGTCGCGGTCATCACGAACGACAGCGCATCGAACCTCGCGGTCGTCGCGGGCGCCCCGATCACCGCGATCTTCAAGGCGTCGAGCGTGGTGATCGGCGTAAGGAAAGGCTGAGCGCGTCACGCCGAACGCGTACGACTGCCGCTTCGTCGTCGTCTGGTTGCGCATGTGGCAATAAAGCACGTGCAGCGCCTTCGACCGGAAGCCGAGATCGCTGACGCCCGCGTCGGTCGCCGAGTCGTCGAAGCGCGGGACGCTGTCGACCGAAACACATCGCATGCCCAGCAGGGCGTGGTTTTCCGACCCATCGGCGAGCCGGCATCGTGAGCCGTCGAATCGTCGCTCCAGGCAGCCGGCGTGTCGCGCACACGACGCCGCTTATGATGCTCGGACTCCTCACGAAGCGGAACGAACAGCCGCCTCGCTCTCCCGTCGACCGCCCATGTCCGAATCAACCGCCTTCTCCTCCGTCGACCAGGCGATGCAGAAGCGCTTCCACCTGCCGGTCCGCACGGTCGTCGGCTTGCTGATCGCCGCGATCGCGGTGATCGGGACGACCGCACTCGCCTATCGGTCGCTGCGCGACATGGAGACGATCGACGACAGCGTCGCCCGCACGTTGCGCATCGTGCGGCAGACGAACGTGTTGCTCGCCGACGTGAAGGATGCCGAGACGGGGCAGCGCGGCTACCTGCTGACCGGGACCGACAGCTACCTCGGGCCGTACACGGCCGCCCAGGCGGCGACGCGACCCGATCTCGCGGCCTTGCGCAGCATGGTCGCGGACAACCCGTTGCAAAGCGACCGCGGCGCCGCGCTCGAGCCGCTCGTGACGGGCAAGCTCGACGAGCTGGCCGAGACGGTCGAACTGCGCCGTGCCGGCAACGCCGACGCAGCGCTCGCCATCGTCAAGACCGATCGCGGCAAGCTCGCCATGGACCAGATCCGCGCGCTGATCGCCGACATGCAGGCCGAGGAGCGCGCGCTGCTGGCGGCTCGCCAGACCGATGCGGCCGACGCGGTCCGTGCCTCGTTTTACTACACGCTGCTGGGCGCAGCCCTGCTGCTGGCCCTGATCCTGATGGCCGCCTTCCTGCTCGCCCGCAGCCATCGGGAACGCGAGATCGAGAGCTGGCTGCGGGCCGGTGTGGCCGGCGTCGGCGACCAGTTGCTCGGCGAGAAACGCATCGACGTGATGTGCGACAAGGTGCTGAGCTACCTCGCGCGCTATCTGAACACGCCGCTCGCGACGCTCTACGTCGCGGAAACCGATGGACGCTTCCAGCGCCTCGCCGGTTTCGCCGACGGCGATGGATCGAACGCAGCGACCTTCGATGCAGTGCGATCCGGCCAGGGACTCCTCGGGCAGGCCGCCAAGGAGAACCGGGCGATCCACGTGCAGCAGGTGCCCGCCGATTACACGCCCGTCCATTCGACGCTCGGTCGTCGTCGCCCGCGCGAGCTGATGATCGTCCCGGCCAGCGTCGAAGGCCAGGTTCACGCGGTCTTCGAGTTCGGCTTCCTGCACGCCGTGGACCTCGAAGACCGGCAGCTGCTCGCACGCGTCTCGGACACGATCGCCGTCGCGATCGCGTCGGCCCGTGCCCGCGAACGGGTCGACAACCTGCTCGCCGAGACGCAGCAGCAGGCCGAGGAGTTGCAGACCCAGCAGGAGGAGCTGCGGGTCAGCAACGAGGAGCTCGAGGAACAAGGCAACGCGCTCAAGGCGTCGCATGTCCAGCTCGAGACGCAGCAGGCCGAGCTCGAACAGACCAACTCGCAGCTCGAGGAACAGACGCAGTTGCTGGAGGATCAGAAGGACGCACTCGTGCGGTCGCAGCAGGTGCTCC
>CAXTPX010000797.1:0-2060 GCA_964246005.1 uncultured Burkholderiaceae bacterium
CGTACCGCTCGATGCGTGGTGCGCCGGGCACGCGCTGATGATCGAGGAGCGCATCGGCCTCTTCGCCGAGATCTGCACGGCGGTCCAGTACGCGCACCAGCGGCTCGTGGTCCACCGCGACCTCAAGCCGACCAACATCCTCGTCACGGCGGACGGCACGCCGAAGCTCCTCGACTTCGGCATCTCGAAGCTCCTCGATCGCGATGCGCTCGGCGGCAGGCAGGCCGAGACCGTCGACGCGTCGAGGCTGCTGACGCCACGGTACGCGAGCCCCGAGCAACTCGCCGGCGGACCGATCTCGACCGCGTCCGACGTGTATTCGCTCGGCGTACTGCTGTTCGAACTGCTGACCGATCGGCTGCCGTATCGGACCCAGGGTCACTCGTTGATCGAGATCATGCGGGCGGTGATGACCGAGGAACCGTCGCGCCCGTCGGTGGCGGCGACCCGGTCGCCCATCGACGACGGTCCGACCACCGGCGATCGCGTCGAGACGCCCGAAGGCCGACGCCGGCTCGCGCAACGCCTGCGCGGCGACCTCGACCACATCCTGATGAAGGCGCTCGCGAAGGAGCCCGCCGATCGCTACGAATCGGTCGCGGCGCTGCGCGACGACCTGACGCGCCATCTCGCCGGCGACCCGATCAGGGCGCTGGCGCCGTCGTGGCGATATCGCGCGGGCAAGTTCGTGCGCAAGTACCGCCTCGGCGTCGGCCTCGCCGCGGCGCTCGGGCTCGCCATCGTCACGCTCGGCGCGATGGCCGCCTGGGAAGCGGTACGGGCCGATCGGGCGCGCCATCTGGCCGAGCAGCAGCGTCTCATCGCCGAACGGCGGTTCGAGGACACGCGCCAGCTCGCGAAGACGATGATGTTCGAGGTCGACGACGCGATCGCGACCGGCCCGACGAAGGCACGCGAGCAGCTCGTGCGGACCGCGCTGACCTATCTCGACCGGTTGACGAAGGACCAGTTGACGCCCGACCTCGAACGCGACGTCGCGGCCGGCTACGAGCGCATCGCCGACATCCTCGGCAGCACCAACGGCAACAACCTCGGCCGGCCTGCCGAAGCCCGCGATTACCTCACGAAGGCGCTGGCCCTGCGCGAGCGGATCGCGAAGAACGACCCGCGCGACCGCGACAACCTCGCGGGGCTGTCGCGCGTCAACCGCGACCTCGGCAACCTGGCGCGCTTCGCGGGCGCGCCGGCCGACGCGGCCGACTACTTCGCGACGGCCACGCGCTTCGCCGAGACCCGCGCCGCTCTCGACCCGAACGACGCGGGTGCGGCGGAAGACGTCTTCGCGCGACGTCGCGAGGAAGCGCTGGTTCGCTACGTCCCCGGCCGTCCGAACCTCAACCGCTACGACGAGGCGATGCAGCGCTACCGGCAGCTTCTGGCCGACATCGACGCCTATGTCGCGCGGCATCCGGAGCGCGTCGACGTCCCGGCCGCGCTCGACCCCGTGCTCAACGACATGACGCGGCTCTCACGACTCGGCGGCGACTCGCAGGCGGCGCTCGAGACGTCGCAGCGCAGCCTGCGGTTGTCCGAGCGGAAGCTCGAACGCGAACCCGACAATCCGAAGGTGGTCCGCGACCACTTCCTGAGCCTGCGGGCCACCGGCGACTCGTTGATGGAGCTCGGTCGCGACGACGAGGGCCTGGCGCTGCTGCGACAGTCGCAGGCGCTGCGGCGTGCGGTCCACGAAGCCGATCCGTCCTCCGCCCTCGCGGCCCGCGACGCGGCGATCGGCTCGGCGATGATGGGGTATGCATTCGAGTTCTCGAAGCGACCGCGCGAGGCGCTGGTCGAGTATCGCGACTGGGCGCGACAGGCCGAGGCTGCGCTGCAGAAGAGCCCCGACAACAAGGGGCACCGGCTCGACCTCGAACAGGCACGCTGGAGCATCGCGGAGATGCGGCTCGCGCTCGGCCAGCCCGAGCAGGCGCTGGCGATGGCCCGGCAGGTCGAGGAGGAGGTGATCGCGTTCGAGGGTCGGAACCCCGACGACGAGGCGGCCCGCGAGGCGCTCGGCACGGCGCGGCTGATCGCCGCCC
>CAXTPX010000798.1:0-2059 GCA_964246005.1 uncultured Burkholderiaceae bacterium
GCTCCAGGATCGACCGCGTCTCGACGAAGACGTCCTTGATCGCGGCGCAGGTCGCGTCGGTGTCGACCAGCACGATGTCGTCGACGTGCTTCTTCACGAGGCGGAACGTCTCGACGCCGACCTGCTTGACCGCGGTGCCGTCGGAGAACAGCCCGACGTTGGCCAGCACCACGCGTCGTCCGGCCGCGACCGACTGCGCCATCGCGTCCGAGTCGGTGGTCTGCACGCCGATGATGCGGATGTCCGGTCGCACCGCCTTCACGTACGCGGCCACACCCGAGATCAGGCCCCCGCCACCGATCGCGACGAAGATCGAGTGGATCGGCCGGTCGCTGTGCAGCGACTGATGCTGCCGCAGGATCTCCATGCCGATCGTGCCCTGGCCCGCGATGACGTCGGGATCGTCGAACGGATGGACGAAGCAGAGGCCGTCCTTCTTCTGCAGCGTCAGTGCATGTTCGTACGCGTCCGAGTAGCTCTCGCCGTGCAGCACGACCTCGGCGCCGCGCGCGCGGACGGCATCGATCTTCACCTGTGGCGTCGTCTGCGGCATCACGATCACCGCGCGGCAGCCCAGCCGCTCTGCCGACAGTGCGACCCCCTGCGCATGATTGCCGGCCGACGCGGCGATCACGCCGCGTTCGAGCTCCGCCTTCGTCAGCGCCGACATGCGGTTGTAGGCACCGCGCAGCTTGAAGCTGAAGACCGGCTGGTTGTCCTCGCGCTTCAACAGCACGGTGTTGCCGAGGCGCTTCGACAACGTCGGCGCGAGTTCGAGCTCGGTCTCGCGCGCGACGTCGTAGACGCGCGCGTTGAGGATGCGCTTCAGGTAGTCGATGGCCATGTGGCCCGCTCTCGGCGCCGGTGCAAGGCCCGCGACTCTAACGGAAGCTTGCGATGGGCGGCGTCCGACTCGTGGCCATCGATACAATGCCCCGATGTTCGATTCCTGGATGGACGGCCTGCTCGCGTGGCTCTCGCTGCCGCAGTTCGGCCTCTCCAGCGTCTTCCTCGTCAGCTTCGTGTCGGCCACGCTGATCCCGCTCGGATCGGAGCCGATGGTCTACGGGATGGTCAAGCTGCGACCCGACCTGTTCTGGGAGACGGTCGCGGTCGCGACGGTCGGCAACGTGCTGGGCGGCGTCGTCGACTACTGGATGGGACGGGGCGCCGAGTGGATGCTCGAACGTCGGCTGCATCTGGACGAGCACGGGTTGCCGATGAATCGCGTCGTTGCCGGCGCGACGGCAGGGACGACCGAGGCGCCGAGCAAGTGGCACCAGCGTGCGGTGCGCTGGATGGAACGCTTCGGCGCGTTCGGCTGCATCCTGTCGTGGTTGCCGGGTATCGGCGACCCGCTGTGCGCGGTGGCCGGCTGGCTGCGGCTGCCGTTCTGGCGTTGCGTGCTGTGGATGACGGTCGGCAAGTGCCTGCGCTACATCACGATGACCGCGGGGCTGGTCTGGATGTTTTGATCAGGGTGCACGTTCGAGGCGTCGTCCGATGCGGGCGATGCGGGCATCGAGACGATCGAAGCGCGCTTCGTGCCCGAGCACATCACCCTCGACGTTGCCGAGGCGCTTGATCAGGTTGCCATGTGATCTTCGAGCCGGGTCACGCGCAAGATCAGTTCAACGATGTCGCGCCGAATCTCGGCGATGTCCGCCCGCATCGCCTTGAGGTGTTCGAGGATCAGGTTTTCCACTTGTTCGGTCATGGGCGTGGTCCTTCGAGTGCTGCAAGCCGCAACGCGCTGCTTCGGGATTCGTACTATAAAGTCGTTCCGCTGCTGTCTCATCGAGCATTTGCATGAACGCCCCCGTCTTCCCGCAAGCAGCGCTTCGCAGCGACACCGCCGAAGCGCCGTCGCGCCTGCGCGAGATTCCTTACAACTACACGTCGTTCTCGGATCGCGAGATCGTCATCCGCCTGCTCGGGGCGTCGGCCTGGAGTGATCTCGAGCAGTTGCGTGGTGAACGCCGGACGGGGCGCCCGGCACGGATGCTGTACGAAGCGCTCGGCGACATCTGGGCCGTGCAGCGCAACCCGTATCTCCAGG
>CAXTPX010000799.1:0-2052 GCA_964246005.1 uncultured Burkholderiaceae bacterium
CGTTCCCGCGACGCTGCGAGCGTCTCGGCGTCCGTCGCCGTGACCAGGACCGCGCACGCCCGGCTCTCTTCGATCGCGCCGCGATAGCGGGCGTCGGACACGAAGGCGAGCTGTTCGGACGTGGCCGCGTCGAGCGGCGCGAAGCCGGTCACGCGCCGTTCGAGGTCACCGCCGCACGTACCGCCGAAGCGATCGACCAGATCCTGCAGGCGGTGGTGATGCGGACTGGTCCCCGTCTGCAGCCGCTCGACCACGCCCGGCCTTACTTGCTCGGCGCGGGCGCCGCGTTGAGCGACTTCAGGACCTTGTCCGTGATGTCGATGCGCGGGTTCACATAGACGGCGTCCTGGAACACGATGTCGTACTTCTCGCTCTCGGCGATCTGGCGGATGACCTTGTTCGCGCGTTCGACGACCGCAGCGAGCTCTTCGTTCTTGCGCTGGTTGATGTCTTCGTTGAACTCGCGCTGACGGCGCTGGAAGTCCTTGTCCGCATCGGCCAGCTCGCGTTGACGACGCGTCCGGTCGCTGTCGGACAGCACCGGCGAATCCTTGTCGAACTTGTCGGCTGCCGCTTTCACACGGCTACCCGCATCCTGAAGGTCCTTCTGCCGCTTCGAGAATTCGCTCTCGAGCTTGCTCTGCGCCGCCTTCGCCGGGTTGGAATCCCTCAGGATCCGGTCGAGGCTGACGAAGCCGATCTTCGACGTGGCAGGACCGGTGTCCTGGGCCGAAGCCGACTGCGACCCGCCGAGCAGCAACACCGACGCGAAGAGCCAGGAAAGAAGGGGAACAACGTGACGTGCGACGCGCCGGTCGATTGGCATTTCCATGACTTGAAACCCTTGACTGATTTGATTGACCGGCACGGCGATCAGAAGCCGTTGCCGATGTTGAACTGCAGCCGCTGCAGGTTGTCGCCCGGCTTCGCATTGAGCGGGATGCCGTAGCTCAGGCGAAGCGCGCCGAGCGGTGACAGCCAGTTGATGCCGAAGCCGACCGAGTACTTGATGCCGGAGCCGACGAGACGTGGCGTCGTCACCGGCGTGGTGGTCGTCGTCGTGATGGAATTGCCCGCCGCATCGGTCGTCGTGTTGCTCGTCGACTGGTTCGTCGTCACGTCGACGAAGCGTTGTCCCGCCGAGACTTTGACCTTCTCGGCCCAGACGCCGCCGGTATCGGCGAACACGAAGCCGCGGAACGCCTTGTCCTTGCCGGTCCCGGGCAACGGGAACAGCAATTCGATGTTGCCGTTGATCCGCTTGGCGCCCCCGATCGGATCGCCGTTGATGTCGCGGGGGCCGATGGTGCTGGTGTCGTACCCGCGAATGGACCCGATGCCGCCGGCGTAGTAATTCTTGAAGACCGGCAGCGGCTTTCCATCGTAGCCGCGTCCGTAGTCGACCTCGCCGTTGAACGACAACGTGTAGTTGGTCGCGATTGGGTAGTAGTAGGTCTGCTGGTAACTGGCGCGGTAGTACGTGAGTTGTCCGAGCGGCACCGACGCCTCGAGATTGGCACGCTGGAAGCGGCCACGCGTAGGGGTGATGCCGCTGTCGCGACTGTCACGCTGCCAGCCGATCGTGCCGATGTACGCGTTGGTCGACTCGCCGAACTGGTTGACGTAGTCGATGTAGGCCTGCGGGCTGGTCGAGAACACCTCGAGGCCGGTGTGTTCGTAGCGTGCGCCGAAGAAGACGGTGTCGTATTCGGTGAACGGCACGCCGAACGTCAGGCCGGTGCCCGCGGTGCGCACCGAGAAATCGCCGAGTGCCGTACTGGACGGGTTGGTCGTCCGATAGAAGATGTCGACCGTGCGCGAAACACCGTTGTCGGTGAAGTACGGGTCGGTCGCCGACAGCGCAGCCGTGCGGTTCAGCTTGCTGGTGTCGAGCGACAACCCGACGTTCTGGCCGCTGCCGAACACGTTGGCCTGCTGCACCGACGTCGTCAGGATGACCTTGTCGAGCTGCGAGTAACCGGCGCCGATGTTGAACGTGCCGGTCGGCTTCTCGGACACGGCGACGTTGACGTCGACCTGGTCCGTCGTGCT
>CAXTPX010000800.1:0-2049 GCA_964246005.1 uncultured Burkholderiaceae bacterium
GCGCGTGCTGCATCCGGAGCCGGCGTGCCGGCCGGCGCCGTCGCAGCGGCCGCCGTCGCGGCGAAACCGTGAGCGCCTGACCATGGCCCAAGTCAATCTGTCGAGCTACGTCGACCAGTTCCGCAACCTCAACACGCGCGACGTCTCGACCTGGCCGATCGTCCCGCGCATCGCGGCGGTGATCGCGGTGATCGTCGTCGTGCTGCTGCTTGGTTGGTACTTCTACTGGAGCGATCAGCTCGCCGAGTTGCAGAAGGGCGAGGAGGACGAGGTCCAGCTCAAGTCCCAGTACCGCGACAAGCTGCAGCAGGCCGTCAATCTCGAGCCCCTCAAGAAGCAGAAGGAACTCGCGACGCAGTACGTCGCCCGGCTCGAGAAGCAGCTGCCAAGCAGGTCCGAGATGGACGCGCTGCTGTCCGACATCAACCAGGCGGGCATCGGCCGCGGACTGCAGTTCGAGCTGTTCCGGCCCGGGCAGGCGACGGTGCGCGACTACTACGCCGAGCTGCCGATCAACGTGCGCCTGATCGGCAACTACCACGACATCGCCGCGTTCACGAGCGACATCGCGAGCCTGCCGCGGATCGTCACGCTGAACAACCTCAGCATTGCGATGCCGGCCAACGCGACGACGCCGCTCACGCTGGAAGCCGTCGCGAAGACGTTCCGCTATCTCGATGCGGACGAGGTGCAGGCGCAACGCAAGGCGCAGAAGCCGGCGGCCAAGAAATGATGCCCATCAAGATTGCCGTGGTCGCGCTGTCGGCCGCCGTCCTCGCTGGTTGCAGCGGGTCCAACGACGAGCTGCGCCAATGGATGGCCGATACGCGCAAGGACATGAAGCCGGTCACGGCGACGCTGGTCGAGCCGAAGACGTTCGAACCGTTTCTATACAAGGATCAGGCCGAGATCGACCCCTTTGATCCGGGGAAGGTCGCCAACGCGCTGAAGGCACTCTCGGCCAAGTCGACGAGCGGGCTCGCCCCGGATCTCTCCCGTCGCCGCGAGCCGCTCGAGGCGTTCCCGGTGGACACGATCGCGATGGTCGGCACGCTGCAGCGACCGAACCTGCGTTATGCATTGCTCCGCGCCGAAGGCGTGGTCTACCAGATCAAGGTTGGCAATTACATCGGCCAGAACTTCGGAATCGTCACGCGCATCGACGAGAACGCGGTGGCCCTCAAGGAAGTCGTTCAGGACGCCGCCGGTGAGTGGGTCGAGCGCACGACGACACTGCAATTGCAGGAGAACAAGCGATGAAGCGAATCCATTGGCGCAGTGCTCAGGCGCTCGTCCTGTCCGTCAACAGCCGTGCATTCGACCGCGTGGTCGATCGCGTCGGCAACCGCCTGCGTGCCTGGGCCGGATTCGGCTTCCGTGGGGTCGCGCTGCTCGTTGCGCTGGCGGCGACGGGCGTCTCCACCGCCGCGTCGGCGCAGGACAACGCCATCCAGGACGCCACCACCACGCAGCAGGGCGGCAATCTCGTCGTCCGCATCGGGCTCAAGGCTGCGCCGGCTGCGATCCCCGCATCGTTCTCGGTCGCGTCGCCTGCCCGCATCGCGCTCGATTTCATGAAGACCACCAACGACTCGGGCAAGAGTCTCTTCGACAGCAACCAGGGCGAACTGCGATCGATCAACCTCGTCCAGGCGGGCGACCGCACTCGCCTGGTGATGAACCTGAAGCGCAGCGTCGCCTTCACGACGGCGATCGAAGGCAACACCATCGTCGTCACGTTGACGACGCCGGTTCCCGACACCGCGAGCATCGCCGCCGGCACGCCGCGCGCGCCGACGACCCGCTTCGCCGAGTCGACCGTGGCTTCCGCGGCGCACGCCATTCGCGACATCGATTTCCGGCGCGGACCCGACGGCACGGGGCGCGTGATCATCGACCTGTCCGATGCCCAGACCGGCGTCGACATCCGCACGCAGGGCCAGTCGGTCGTCGTCGATTTCCTCAAGTCGTCGCTGCCCGACAGCCTGCGCCGGCGCCTGGACGTGACCGACTTCGCGACGCCGGTCCAGACGATCAACACGTTCCAGC
>CAXTPX010000801.1:0-2048 GCA_964246005.1 uncultured Burkholderiaceae bacterium
TCGCGGGCGAACTTCCGCAGCCGTCGCAATGCGATCTTGATGTTGCGCGTGCCGAGTTCGACCTGGTCGTCGTAGTCCTTGTAGGCCCGCGACTCCCAGACCTTGACGGCCGTGCGGCTGCCGCCGGACGGGCCGCCGATGCGGATGCCTTCCGGGTTGTAGCCGCCATGACCGAACGGCGACGTGCCGCCGGTGCCGATCCACTTGCTGCCGCCCTCGTGACGTTCCTTCTGCGTGTCGAGGATTTCCTTCAGCCGCTCCATCAGCGCGTCCCATCCACCCAGCGACTCCACCGCCGCCTTTTCCTCGGGCGTCAACTCGCGGTCGAGCTTCTTCATCAGCCAGTCGAGCGGAAGGTCGCGCTGCAGGTCGACCCGCGACGCCACGCCGTTGAAGTACGCACCGAACGCGCGGTCGAACTTGTCGTAGTGCTGCTCGTCCTTGACGAGCGCGGTGCGAGCGAAATAGTAGAAGTCGTCGATCGAGGGCTCGATCACGTCCTTCTTCAGACCCTCGAGCAGAATCAGGTATTCCTTGATCGAGACGGGAATCTTGGCGGTCTTCAAGGCGAAGAAGAAGTCGATCAGCATGCGATATTTCCTTGAAATAGGGGTCTGCGGCGCGCGATAGACCACAGCGCCCATATCCCCCCGAAGACGAAGAAAGGAATGCCTGGCTCGGGAACGACCTGCGGCTGCAGCAAATAGCCGTTCGTCCCGCTCACGACCAGTCCGGGCGAGGCCGTCAGCGACAGCGTCGACGAGAAGCTGGTCTGGGTCGATTCGTCGACGAGCGCAATCAGGGCTTTCATCGCGGATCTCCCGAGGATCGACGGTCGCATTAGGAGCACGAAGCAGGTGCGGTGGCAACCGTGGCCCGTCGGATCGATCGTTCCGACCTCGCGGCGATCATGCGCCATGCGACTCGAGCTTCCGCGTGAGATGGCTTCTGCCCGCAGGCCATTCCGAAGCGACGATCGAGAAGACCACCGTGTCCCGCAACGTGCCGTCCGACGCGATCTGGTGGCTGCGCAACACGCCGTCTTGCTTCGCACCGAGCCGGGCGATCGCCGCGCGGCTCTGCTGGTTCATCCAGTGCGTGCGGAACTCGACCGCGATGCAGTCGAGCGTCTCGAACGCATGCGTCATCAGCAGCAGCTTGGCCTCGGTATTGAGGCCGGTCCGCTGGACCCGCTTCGCGTACCACGTCGATCCGATCTCGACATGGCGATTCACCGCGTCGACATTCATGTAGGTCGTCATGCCGACGGCTTTGCCGACCGGGTCCATCACGGCGAACGGCAACATGCTGCCGGTCCGCTGGAGGCCGAGGCGTCGCTCGATGTCGGCGCCCATTCGTTCCGGCGTGGGTACCGACGTGTACCAGAGCTTCCACAGCTCGCCGTCGCGCGCAGCGTCGATCAGGTCCTGGACATGCCCGGCCGCGAGCGGCTCCAGGACGACCCGCGCACCGCGCAGCGTGATCGGCTCGACGAACGCCATCGACGGTTCAGCGACGTCGCATCGACGGTTGCAACATCAACGATTGTTCTTCGCCATGAACACCAGCCGCTCGAAGAGATGGACGTCCTGTTCGTTCTTCAACAGCGCGCCGTGCAGCGGCGGCACCACGGCCTTGCTGTCCTTGCTGTGCAGCGCCTCCGGGGGGATGTCCTCGGCCAGCAACAGCTTCAGCCAGTCGAGCAGTTCGGAGGTGGACGGCTTCTTCTTCAGTCCGGGCACGTCGCGCATCTGGAAGAACGCGGCCAGCGCCGCGGCGAGCAGCTCCTTCTTGATGCCGGGATAGTGCACGTCGACGATCTGCTGCATCGTCTCCTTGTCGGGGAAACGGATGTAATGGAAGAAGCAGCGACGCAGGAACGCGTCGGGCAATTCCTTCTCGTTGTTCGACGTGATCACCACCAGCGGCCGATGCCGTGCCTTGATCAGCTCGCGCGTCTCGTAGACGTAGAACTCCATCCGGTCGATCTCGCGCAGCAGGTCGTTCGGGAACTCGATGTCGGCCTTGTCGATCTCGTCGATCAGCAG
>CAXTPX010000802.1:0-2048 GCA_964246005.1 uncultured Burkholderiaceae bacterium
CTCGATCTGGAAAGGCAAGCGGGCCGAGGCGAAGGCCGCGATCCTGAAGGCGTTGCAGGCCGAGGAGCGTTACTACACGCAGAACAACACCTACGTGGATGCGAACAACCCTGCGCAACTCCTGGCGGTGCAGCGCGGCGCCTTTCCGGCGTTCTCGGCGGACAACGCTGCCAACTCCCGCTACAACATCACTTACGTCAATACCGGCGCGGCCCCATTGTGCACCGACGCCGACTGGACCAAGTGCGTGATCGTCGTCGCGAACGTGGTCGGCAGTCCCGACCCCAAGTGCGGCGCCACGCTGTCGATGGACTCGGTCGGCAACAAGTCGTCCGGGACCGGCGACCCTGTCTGCTGGAAGTGACGGCCGCTTCGATGACGCGGCGGGTCCGGGGATTCACCTTGATCGAGCTGCTCGTGGTCGTCGCGGTGATCGTGATCCTGCTCGCGATCGCCGTCCCGAGCTTCACGTCGTTCATCTCGAACTATCGCGCGACGGCGGCGGTCAACGATCTCCTGCAAGGCATCACGCTCGCGCGCGGGGAAGCGTTGAAGCGCGGCAGGCGCGTGGTGATGCTGCCGAACGACACGTCCCACAACCCGAGCGTGAACGGCAGCTGGTCCAATGGCTGGACCGTCTTCATCGATCTCAACAGCAACCAGACGCTCGAGAGCACCGATACGCTGATCTTCAAGCACGGCGACCTGCCGAGCTCGATGACCGTCGCGCCTGCCGGAAGTTCGTCGACGCCGTTCGGCGGCGCGAACTACGTGTCGTTCGATGGCACCGGTTATCCGCATCGCGTCGACGGCACGCAGCTCAACGGCGGCATCGTCCTGACGGACCAGATGGGATCGGCGACGAGCCAGCGAACGCTGTGCCTCGCCAACATGGGTCGGCCCCGCATCGTCGTGACCACCCCCGCCACGCCCGAGCCCTGCGCAGCGAACGGTTGAAACACGACGTGCTGCCGTCGGCGTAAGTGGTCAGGAGGGCAGGACGCGGGACGCAGTGACGTTGCAGTCGCCGGGGCGATCGCGCGATCGCGCGACTGTCCGCACACCCACCGCCGCTTATCCGAATGCGGGTTGTCGGGCGAAGGCCATTGAACGTCAATCGAGGGCATGGACCCACATGCCCGGCCACCCGATCCAGTTCACTTCATCGAGGCCCGACGTCGGGCGCGCGCCGTCGAGCGAGTTCGCAACGGTGGACGGCGATGTCGCCCCGACCGGAGTCGCGGCACGACGCTGATCGAGGCGATGGTCGTGCTCGCGATCCTCGGCATCCTGCTCGCCGGCGCTGCGCCTGGCGTCGCGCGCCTGATCTCGGTCCATCGCGCTGCCGCAGCGACCAACGATTTCACCCACGGCGTATCGGTCGCGCGCGGCGAGGCGATCAGGCGTGGTCGGCGGGTCTACCTCGCGCCGGTCGGAAGCGCGTGGCGCGATGGATGGGTGGTCTTCGTCGATCGCAACGACAACCGCCGGTTCGACCCATCGATCGACGAGGTCATCCTCCGCCATGCGGCGTTGCCTGCGACGACCACGATCACCAATCCTTCCAGTCCCAATCGACAGCCGTTCACCGACGTCGGCTCACCTCAGCGCACCTATGTGATGTTCGACGGAAGCGGTTATCCACGCCAGCGCAACGGCGGCTTGAACATCGGCAGCCTCGTGGTCCGCGACCAGACCGGGTCGGCGACGACCCTGCGCACCGTCTGCCTGGCCGCGTACGGTCGCGTGCGGATCGTCGCCGACCGCGCAGGCTGCTGATCGGCGACGGTTTGCGACAATCGTCTTTTCTCTCCGATGCCCGCGTACCGCGGTCGGTCACCCGCATGTCGACAAGCCCATTCGATTCGAGCCAGTGGATGCGGCACGCGCTGACCCGGGCGCACGACGCGCTGTATCGCAGCGACCCCAATCCGCGCGTGGGTTGCGTGCTGGTGCGCGACGGCACCGTGATCGGCGAGGGCGCCACGCAGGCGCCGCGGCATGCCCATGCCGAGATCGAGGCACCGCCCGACCCGACCTCCCGCGGC
>CAXTPX010000803.1:0-2047 GCA_964246005.1 uncultured Burkholderiaceae bacterium
GTTGGCCATCTTCAGCGACGGAGCGATCAACGCGGCCGCGGCGAACGGGATCAGCGATGCGAGCGGCCCCACCAGATAACCGACGGCGAGGCCCCCGGCGATACAGACGAATACCGCGAATGACGTGATGGGATTCATGTGATGCCTTCGAGCGGCGCGCTGCAGTGCGCGGCCCTGTTGTTCGCCCGACGACCGTCGATCCGTCGCGGCATTCGATGTGCCGTCACCGCGTCCTGCGCACGATCTCGTTCTTCATGCGTCCGTATTCATCGACGGCGATCTCGACCCGCGCAAAGCGCTCATCGAGAATATCGAACGCGCCTTTTCCGGCGCCGCCGAACCGCTGGTGCACCCGATACGTGTCGCCCCAGTTGCCGAAGCTGGAGAACAGAAGGATCGCGCCACCGATCCAGAGAAACCAGAACCACACGTCACCCGCATTGCCGTACATCGCGATCTCCTCGTTGCCAGGGCCTTCGCATCGATGGCCGTTGACCGTGATCGTCGTTCGATGCATGACGCGCGTCTGTACGCTGACGTACGCGCCTGCGATCGCAGACCCGTCGACCTCCTCGACGCGTGTGCAGGCGATGTGCTCGTCGCGGCCCGCTCGCACCGGCTCGGGGTCGCTGCGAGGCCGACCGAGTCGTCATGCGCTTCCGGTGAGCACCCTTCGAATCGGCCACTGGTCCACTGAAGCGGAGGACTCGGCGTTGCGTGTACACCACCATCGATTTCTCCGCTTCCGTCGCTACAGGCCCGAAGGAAACGTCTCCGGCGCCTCTCGGTCGATCCACGCCCGGCTCGGGTCCAGCGGTTCCAGCGCGCTGGTCTCGTCGAGGTGCACGACCGCATCGAACTGCCGGTCGAGGCGGGTGTGGAAATAGTGGCTCTCGCGTTCCGTTTCGGGCCGGTAGATCACGCCGATGGCGCGTTGCAGCCGACGGCGAGCCACCATCGACCGCAGCACCGCGTCGTCGCGCAACGGCAGGAGGAATCCGGGGAATCCGGTTCGATGGAACACGTCTTCCCAGCTGCCGGGCAGCCCTGCGCGGACGCGTTTCCGCTGCGGCGGCTCGTCCCAGTTGGAGGCGGCCGTGACCCACCCGTGGTGCGTGCTGAATCCGACCAGCACCGCCTGCATCGCGTAGTGGTTGCGCAGGAGCTGACCCACGTTCCATTCGCCCCGATCGGCCATGTCGGTCGCCGACGCGTCGCCGAGGTGGGAGTTGTGCGCCCACAGGGCGATGCGCGGTCTGATGCCCGCACGCGCCTGATGACGGTCCAGCGCGCCGAGCGTCTCCACCATGTGGCTGTCCCGCAGGTTCCAGGACGACACGCCCGACTGGAACATCGCGCGGTAATACGCTTCGGCGTTGTGCACGAGACGCGCGTTCTGCTCCGCGAAGAACGCCTCGTCCCGGTCCGGCCCCGGGGCGTGCACGGCCCGGGCGACTTGCTGCGCCGTCTCGTACAGCACCTGCACCACCTCGTCCTCGCAACTGCCCTTCAGGCCGAAGTGCGCGGCGTAACCGTAGGCCTGCGCATCTGCCGCTGCGTGGTCGAAGCAGGCGTATTGCGCCCGGGCGCGTCGGGCTGCTTCGGGGTCGACCTTGTCGAGGTAGGCGAGTACCACCTGCATGGAATTGAACAGGCTGTACAGGTCGAGGCCGTAGAAGCCCACCTGCGCCGCGCCGTCGACCTGGGTGTTGTGCTCGCGAAGCCATTCGACGAAGTCGCGCACTGCCGTATTGCGCCACATCCAGGAGGGAAAGCGCTGGAATCCCGACAGCGCGGCCGTGGCATCGATGTCGTCCGAGAGACCACGAACGTAGCGGTTGACGCGCCACGCGTCGGGCCAGTCGGCCTCCACGGCGACCGCCGTGAAGCGCTTCTCGACGATCAGGCGCTTGGTGATCTCGGCGCGCTCGACGTAGAACTCCTGCGTGCCGTGGGACGCTTCGCCCAGCAGGGCGAAGCGGGCCTCGCCGATCAGCGCCAGCAGTGGTTCGTAGCGGCGGGCATCCTGGTCCAGCGCATGCAGGTG
>CAXTPX010000804.1:0-2045 GCA_964246005.1 uncultured Burkholderiaceae bacterium
AAGACATCATGGCCGTCGTCGAAGGCGCCGGCAAGTAACGGTCGCCGCATTCACCGCCGCTACTGGCGCCCACGAGCCGCGAGCCCGCACCTACCGGGTCCGGCCCGCCCCGCACTGAACAAAGGAAAAAATTCATGGCAGCTAAACAAGTTCTCTTCGGCGACGACGCTCGCGCGAAAATCGTCAACGGCGTCAACATCCTCGCCAACGCCGTCAAGGTGACGCTCGGTCCGAAGGGCCGCAACGTCGTGCTCGAGCGTTCGTTCGGCGCACCCACCGTCACGAAGGACGGCGTCTCGGTCGCCAAGGAGATCGAGCTGAAGGACAAGTACGAGAACATGGGCGCGCAGCTCGTCAAGGAAGTGGCCTCCAAGACCAGCGACAACGCCGGTGACGGCACCACGACCGCGACCGTGCTGGCCCAGGCGATCGTCCGCGAAGGCTTCAAGTACGTCGCGGCCGGCATCAACCCGATGGACCTGAAGCGCGGCATCGACAAGGCGGTCCTCGCGATCGTCGAAGAGATCAAGAAGCTCTCGAAGCCCACGACGACCAGCAAGGAAATCGCCCAGGTCGGCGCGATCTCGGCCAACGCGGACGAGAACATCGGCAAGATCATCTCCGATGCGATGGACAAGGTCGGCAAGGAAGGCGTCATCACCGTCGAAGACGGCAAGTCGCTCGACAACGAACTCGACGTCGTCGAAGGCATGCAGTTCGATCGCGGCTACCTGTCGCCGTATTTCATCAACAACCCGGACAAGCAGGTCGCCGTCCTCGACAACCCGTTCGTGCTGCTGTTCGACAAGAAGATCTCGAACATCCGTGACCTGCTGCCGGTCCTGGAACAGGTCGCGAAGGCCGGTCGTCCGCTCTTGATCATCGCGGAAGACGTCGAAGGCGAGGCGTTGGCGACGCTGGTCGTCAACAACATTCGCGGCATCCTCAAGACCTGTGCCGTCAAGGCGCCGGGCTTCGGCGACCGTCGCAAGGCGATGCTGGAAGACATCGCGATCCTGACCGGTGGCCAGGTCATCGCCGAGGAAGTCGGCCTGACGCTCGAGAAGGCGCAGCTGACCGACCTGGGCCAGGCCGTCCGCGTCGAGATCACGAAGGAAAACACGACGATCATCGACGGCGCCGGCGAAGCGTCGACCATCGAAGCGCGCGTCAAGCAGGTCCGGGTCCAGATCGACGAAGCCACGTCGGACTACGACAAGGAAAAGCTGCAGGAGCGGGTCGCCAAGCTGGCCGGCGGTGTCGCGGTGATCAAGGTCGGTGCGGCGACCGAGATCGAGATGAAGGAAAAGAAGGCCCGCGTCGAAGATGCCCTGCACGCCACGCGCGCTGCGGTCGAAGAGGGTGTCGTCGCCGGTGGCGGCGTGGCCTTCATCCGTGCCGTGACGAGCATCAACGTCAAGGGCGACAACGCCGACCAGGAAGCGGGCATCAAGCTGGTGATGCGCGCGATCGAGGAGCCGCTGCGCCAGATCGTGCAGAACGCGGGCGACGAGCCGTCGGTCGTGATCAACAAGGTCAAGGCCGGCACGGGCAACTTCGGCTACAACGCCGCGACCGGCGAGTACGGCGACCTGATCGAGATGGGTATTCTCGATCCGGCCAAGGTCACGCGTTCGGCACTGCAGAACGCCGCATCGATCGCCGGCCTGATCCTGACGACCGACGCGATGGTCGCTGAACTGGCCGAAGACAAGCCGGCCGGTGGCATGGGCGGCATGGGTGGCGGGATGGGCGGCATGGGTGGCATGGGCGGCATGGACATGTAAGTCCGCGCCGGCTTCGTCCCACGACGAAGTGCTCGAAGAGACCCCGCTCCGGCGGGGTTTTTTTTGGTCTTTCGCCGCCATCGGCCGTCCGTCCCGCTTAAAGAATCGGCGCCCCGTGCCGATTCCATCTTCGAGCGAGAAACCCGTCCTCGGTGATCGCTGCACGTCGATGCGGCTCGAGGACACGCTTCACCCGATGCGCCCCGACCTCATGACCCTGCTGAATCAACCGCCCGTGCGACGCAAGATCCGGAAAGC
>CAXTPX010000805.1:0-2039 GCA_964246005.1 uncultured Burkholderiaceae bacterium
GTTCGTCCCGACTGGTATCGGCCAGCCCGGGCGATCCTTGAGCGGCGCCGTACGCGGGGCCGGCGCTGCGGGTTTCCCCCTGCGGCTTCCGGCCGTGCCCCCCTGATATCCTTCGCGGCGGCGCCACCGGGCCCTTGACCGGATGCGCTTCGATCGAATGGCCCGGCGAACGACGAGTCGCCGCAGCGACCCACGGAGACCACGATGAAGACGACGTTCCCCGGCTTGCCCGGCCTGCGGGCAGGCTCGCGATTCGCGTGCGCGACGATCGCGCTGATGGTGGCGTTCACTGCCGCCGCGGCCGACATCAAGCTCGGCGCGGCCGAAGCGCTGTCGGGCGGCGCCGCGCAGTACGGCATCGCGATCCGCAACGGGCTGACGCTCGCGATGGACGAGGTCAATGCCGCCGGCGGTGTCAACGGCAACAAGCTGGTGCTGGTCGTCGAGGACGAGCAGGGCAAGAAGGAAGAGGTCGCGAACGTCTTCAAGAAGCTGTTCTTCCAGGACCAGGTGCTGATGACGTTCGGCCCGACGCTGTCGAATTCGGCGCAGTCCGGCGACCCGATCGCGCAGGCCGCGAAGGTCGTGGTGTTCGGCACGTCGAACACGGCCGACGGCATCACGACGATCGGCGACTACGTGTTCCGCAATTCGGTGACCGAGGCCGACGTGCTGCCCGAGACGCTGAAGATGGCCGTGAGGAAGGCCGGCGTGAAGAAGGTCGCGGTGCTGTACGGCAACGACGACGTGTTCACGAAGAGCGGCTACGACAACTTCAAGAAGGCGCTCGACGACCTGAAGATCCCGGTGACCACGACCGAGACGTTCGCGAAGGGAGACGTCGACTTCAAGGCCCAGCTGACGAAGATCAAGGCGACGAATCCTGATGCCCTGGTGCTCTCGGCGCTGCTGGCCGAAGGCGCGCCGATCATGGTGCAGGCGCGGCAGATCGGCCTCAACGTCCCCGTCATCGGCGGCAACGGAATGAACTCGACGAAGGTGTTCGAGCTCGCGAAGGGCGCGTCCGACGGCCTCTACGTCGGCAGCCCGTGGTCCGCGTCCAACTCGACCAACGAGAACGCGAATTTCATCCGGGCCTACACGCTGAAGTTCGGGATCGCCCCGGACCAGTTCGCGGCGCAGGCCTACGACGCGATGTACGTCGTCGCGGCCGCACTGAAGAAGACGAAGATCACCGGCAACCTCGCCGCCGATCGCGTCGCGCTGCACGAGGCGCTGCCGGGCGTGAAGCACACCGGTGCGACCGGCCCGTTCGAGTTCCGGCGCGTGAAGGACAAGGACGGCAAGCCGGCCGGCTACGACGCGCAGCAGACGCCGATCGTGAGCGCCACGAAGGACGGGAAGTTCGAGATCGAGCGGTGAGGATGCGCGACTTGGTCGTTCCCGCGAAAGCGGGAACCCAGCGACGCTGATCTTGCTGACCAGCGTGAACGGCACGACACTGGGTGCCCGCCTTCGCGGGAACGACGAATCCTGATGCCGCGAGCGACCTCGTTGAACCCGTGCTAGCGCAACAACTCGTCAACGGGCTCTCGCTCGGCGCGCTGTACGCGCTCTTCGCGCTCGGCTTCACGCTGATCTTCGGCGTGCTCGGCGTCATCAACCTCTCGCACGGCGCGATCTTCATGGTCGGTGCGTATGCCGGCGTCGAGGCGATCGCGCGCTTCGGCCTGCCGCTGTGGTTCGCGCTGCCGTTCGCGTTCGTCGTCTCCGGCCTGTTCGGCCTCGTGATCGACGTGCTGGTGCTGAAACCGCTGCGCAGGCGCAACGCGCCGCATTTGATCCCGATGATCGCGACGATCGGCATCGGCATCGCACTTAACAACACCGTGCAGGGCGTCTTCGGCGCCCAGAACATGCGCTTCCCGGCCGGTACGATCCCGACCGACACGATGGAGTTCGCCGGCGTCGGCATCACCGCGATCGAACTCGCGATCATCCTGCTGTCGTTCGCGCTGATGGCCGCCCTGATCTTCGTGATCCGCCACACGCAGGTCGGTCGTGCGTTGCGCGCGATT
>CAXTPX010000806.1:0-2029 GCA_964246005.1 uncultured Burkholderiaceae bacterium
CTCGCGGCGTAGCCGGCGCGCGAAGCGCCGGCGCCTGAACGATTCAAGAATGGACGTCATGAACTCACGTATTTCCTTGCCGACGATCAAGCCGTCGATCGTCGCGTGCCTGCTGCTCGCATCGGTGAGTGGCTGCACGTGGACCAGCAGCATGCTCGAAGGCGACAAGCTCGACTACAAGTCGCAGGCGACCGTCAAGGTCAAGTCGCTCGAGGTACCGCCGGAGCTCAACGCCGCCTCGCGGGACGATCGCTTCGACATCCCGGGCGACAAGGGTCCGCAGACGTTGTCGGCCTACACCCAGCAGAAAGCCAATGCGCCGACGTCGAGCGGTCCGGTGGTGCTGCCGACGGTCAAGGATGCGCGGGTCGAGCGCGCGGGCGGGCAGCGCTGGCTGGTGGTCGACCTGAAGCCCGAAGAAGCCTGGCCGGTGATCAAGGAGTTCTGGCAGGAGCAGGGCTTCCTGATCAAGATCGAGTCGCAGGACACCGGCATCATGGAGACGGACTGGGCCGAGAACCGCGCGAAGATTCCGACCGATTTCATCCGCAACACGATCGGCAAGGTGCTCGACGGACTCTACTCGACCGGCGAGCGCGACAAGTTCCGCACGCGGGTCGAACGCAGCGCCGACGGCGGCAGCGAGATCTACATCAGCAATCGCGGCGCCAAGGAGACGATCGTCGGCGTGCAGGGCGGCGATACGGTGTGGGAGTCGCGTCCGTCCGATCCCGAGCTCGAAGCCGAATTCCTGCGTCGTCTTCTCGTGCGCTTCGGCTCCGACAAGGAGCAGGCCAAATCCATCGTCGCGTCCGGCTTCGTGACGCCGGGCGTGCAGGGTCCGGTGCGTTCGAAGCTGGTCGCGGCCGGGACCGGCACGCAGAGCTACGTCGAGCTCGAGGATCCGTTCGACCGGGCGTGGCGTCGTGTCGGGCTCGCGCTCGACCGCGTCGGATTCACGGTCGAGGATCGCGATCGCAACCAGGGCGTCTACTTCGTGCGCTACGTCGACCCGAATGCGGAGGCCAACAACAAGGCCGGCTTCTTCTCGAAGATGTTCAGCTCGGACGACAAGCTGAAGCAGGCTGCGCAGTACCGCATCGCGGTCAGGACGCAGGCCGCGACGACCCGCATCACGGTGCAAGACAAGAACGGCGCCGCGGTGACCACCGATGTGGGAGGCCGCATTCTCGCGCTCGTCAACGATCAGTTGAAGTAGCGGCGGAACGGGGCCTGCGGCGCGTGCGATTCGCTTCGCTGGGTAGCGGCAGTGACGGCAACGGCCTGATCGTCGAATCGACCGCACGCGACGGGTCGCGCGAGAGGCCGTGGCGACTGATGGTCGATTGCGGCTTCGGTGTTCGCGAAGCCGAGGCACGGCTGAAGCGGCTCGGCATCGAGCCTGCGAGCCTCGATGCGATCCTGGTCACGCACGAGCACGGCGATCACATCGGCGGTGTCTTCGCCCTGGCGCGTCGACACGACATCACGGTCTGGGCCTCGCACGGAACGCTGCGATCGATGCTGGCCGAGCGCTTCGCCGAGGTCCGCGTGCAGGTCTGCTCGAGCCACGCGCGTTTCGCGATCGGCGCGATTGGCGTCTCGCCGTTCCCCGTTCCGCACGATGCGCGCGAGCCGACGCAGTTCGTGTTCGACGACGGCATCCATCGACTGGGCCTGCTCACCGATGCCGGCCACGGCACCGCGCACATCGTCGAGTGCCTCGGCGGCTGCGATGCGCTGGTGATGGAGTGCAACCACGATCCTGCGATGCTCGAAGCGTCCGACTATCCGTTTCCGCTGAAGCGTCGCATCAGCGGCCACTACGGGCACCTGTCGAACGAGGCCGCCGCGGCGATCGACGCACGCCTCGATCGCTCGCGCCTGCGGCACCTCATCGCGGCCCACTTGAGCCGGACCAACAACACGGCGACTCTCGCCCGCGAAGCGCTGGCGTCCGCGACCGGCTGGGAGCCGCTCCGGATCGGGATCGCCGATCAGGCGACGGGACTGGACTGGCTGGATCTCG
>CAXTPX010000807.1:0-2028 GCA_964246005.1 uncultured Burkholderiaceae bacterium
GGGATGCGGCTACGACAGGACGGTCAGGGGGACAGGACGAAGGCTTGCGAGGACGATCGCTCATGACCTGCGGAGATTGACACAAAGCTCGAGCGAAAGGTTGCGCTTCGGTCGCTTCGCATCAGCCCGAGCGGCCGATGAAACGTCGCAGACGTTCGGTGGCGGGACGCGCGAACACTTCGGCCGGATCGCCCTCCTCGGCGATCTCGCCCTGATGCAGGAACAGCACGCGGTTCGACACGTCGCGCGCGAAGCCCATCTCGTGCGTGACGACGATCATCGTGCGGCCCTCGCCCGCGAGCTTGCGAAGGACGGCCAGCACTTCGCCGACGAGTTCCGGATCGAGCGCCGAGGTCGGCTCGTCGAACAGCATCACCTGGGGATCCATCGACAGCGCCCGCGCGATCGCGACACGCTGCTGCTGACCGCCCGACAGGAAGGCCGGGTAGCGGTCCTCGATGCCCGAGAGCCCGACCTTGTCGAGGTCGCGCCGGGCACGCGCGATCGCCTCGCCCTTCGACAGCCCGAGCACGTGGATCGGCGCCTCGATGACGTTCTCGAGCGCGGTCTTGTGCGACCACAGGTTGAAGTTCTGGAACACCATCGCGACCTCGGAGCGGATGCGCTGCAACTGCCTCGCATCGGTCGCACGCAGCATGCCGTCGCGCGCCGGCGCCAGCGACAGCCGCTCGCCGGCGACCTCGATCGTGCCGGCATGGGGTCGCTCCAGCAGGTTGATGCAGCGAAGCAGCGTGCTCTTGCCCGACCCCGACGAGCCGATGACGCTGATGACGTCGCCGGTCGCGGCTTCGAGCGAGATGCCGCGCAGCACCGCCAGCTCGCCGTAGCGCTTGTGCAGGTCGACGACCCTGAGGCGCGCCGGCGCGCCGGTCATGGGCTGAGCAGGTTGCCGGTGCGGAACGGCACGGTGCCGGCGATATGCGCGAGCGTGTCGCCGGGACTCGCGTAGCGCCGCAGCGCGCGGGCATAGAGCAGGCCGGCGTGACGCGCGCGGACCGGCGTCGCGAGCCGCGCGAGCGGGTCGACGATCTCGGCCACGACCGCGTCGGCCTCGACCCGGTCACCGGGCCGCTTGTGGAACACCACCACGCCGGCATGCGGCGCGATCACGTTCTCGGACGCGGCGAGCGACGTCGGCGCGGTCGCGAGCGGCGGCAGCGCGGGCGCCTCGCCGTCGATCAGGCCGCGATGGACCAGGAAGTCGCGAAGCGCGCGGGCATCCTTCGCCGCGAGCGCGTGGCTGATGTCGGCCTGCCCGCGCAACTCGACGGTGACGGCCATGCACGCGAGCGGCACCGGCCGCAGCTTCCCGCTCTGCGCCTGACCGAGCCGCTCCCCGAGCTGCCACCACACGCCGCTCAGGTGTTCGTCGAACGACGCACCGCCGCTGTTCCTCGCGAGCAGCGCGCTCTCGACACCGAGAAGGCGCGCGAGCGGTTCGCACTGCGACCAGTACGGCTCTTCGCAATACAGGTGCAGCAGCGCCTCGAGATCGCAGTGCAGATCCATCACGACATCGGCATCGCAGGCCAGCGACGACAGCGTCTTCCGAAGGCAGGCGAGCTCGGTGGTCGGTTCGACCGCATCGATGTGCGCCCGCATCGCCGCGCGGATCGTCGTGCGGTTGGCGTCGGCGTCGTTGCCGAGGCGAGCCTCGACGGCCGGCGTGATCGCCGACAGATAGTCCGGATAGCCGCGGTTGAAGTTCTCGCCGGACGCCGCTTCGAAGCGCCCGATGCGCGCATACAGCAGGCCCTGCGCGAGACCGATCGGATTGGCGACCGGCACCAGCACGACCTCGCCGCGCAGGCGGCCCGCCGCCTCGGCTTCGTCGAGCAGGTCGATCAGATGATGCATCACCAGCATGCCGGGCAGCTCGTCGGCGTGCAGGCTCGCTTGCAGATAGGCCTTCTCGCCGCCCGCCCGACCGAAGTGGAGGCTGGTCAGCGATCGAACGGTGCCGATCTGCGAGGGGCCGAGCGGATGATCGACGCGTCTCATGCGGCG
>CAXTPX010000808.1:0-2023 GCA_964246005.1 uncultured Burkholderiaceae bacterium
CGGCGTCGCGACGCTGTGACCGTCGGTGAGCTGCAGCGAATCGATCACGCGCAGGATCTCGTCGAAGTTGCGACCGGTCGACGCCGGGTACGTGATCGTCGCGCGCACCTTCTTCTTCGGGTCGATGAAGAACACCGAGCGCACGGTCAGCGTGTCGTTCGCGTTCGGATGAATCATGTCGTACAGGTCCGCGACCTTGCGATCGACGTCGGCGAGGATCGGGAACTGCACATCGGTCTTCTGCGTCTCGTTGATGTCGCCGAGCCAGCGCTGGTGCGATTCGACGTCGTCGACCGAGACGGCCAGCACCTTGACGTTGCGGCGCGCGAACTCGTCCGCAAGCTTCGCGGTATAGCCGAGCTCGGTCGTGCACACGGGCGTGAAGTCCTTCGGATGGGAGAACAGGATGCCCCAGCTGTCGCCGAGCCATTCGTGGAAGTGGATGTCGCCGCTCGTGGACTTCTGCGTGAAGTCGGGGGCGATGTCGCCGAGTCTCAGGGCCATGAAGATCTCCTCTGGTTTGGCGCGATGTCGTCACGCGCCGTATTGAACGTAAGGACGTCTAGCTTTGAATCCAGGGCAAGCCCGCGGCACGCCAGCCGGTCGCCCCGCGATGACCGTCGGGGCCAAGGTCGCCCTCGAAGCCTTCGACGATGTTGAACGAGCGCGCGTGGCCCGCTTCGGTCGCGGCCGTCGCCGCGGCATGCGAGCGTACCCCACTGCGACAGAGGAACATCAGATTGGCGCGCTTGCCGGCAAGCGCGTCGAGCTGCTCGACGAAGTGCGGATTGGGCCCGGCCGCACCGAGCGACTTCCATTCGATCAGCGGCGTGCCCGGGACGCGCCCGACATACTCGTGCTCGAAGCGCGTGCGCACGTCGATCAACGTCGCCACGTTCGCCTCCATCAACGCATGCGCTTCGGCAGGCGTCACCAGCCCTGCGTAAGGCAGGCCCTGCTCGCTCGCGCGCAGCATCGCGCGGTCGAGGATCGTCTCGGGCAGCTCGTCGATCGGCGGCGTCGCGGCGCGTGGCCCGGTCATGCGAGCTCCGTCTTCGTCGGCGCGTCGATGAACACCTTCGCGCGACGCGCGGCGAGATGGACCATCGAACCGATCGCGACCGGGCGTTCGTCGAAACGCTCGCGCGGCAGCTCGACCTCGAGCGCCTTGCCATCGGCGATGTCCTTCAGTTCGATGCGCACCGTGGAGCCGAGCTTGACGATGTGCTCGACCTCGGCCGAGAACGCGGCGGTCTCGGGATCGTCCACGATGTCGAGGTCGTGCGGCCGGATGTACGCGACGCTGTTCGCATCGACGATCCCGACATGTTCGGGCGCGGCCACGAGCGATCGACCGATGGTCGCGACGCCGTCGACGACACGGCTCGGCACCCTGTTCGCGTGACCGAGGAAGCCGTACACGAACGACGTCGCCGGATGGTCGTAGACCTCGTCGGGCACGCCGACCTGTTCGACGCGGCCGTGGTCGAAGAGCACCACGCGATCCGACACTTCGAGCGCCTCTTCCTGGTCGTGCGTGACGAACACGCTGGTCAGCTGGATCTCGTCGTGCAGCCGTCGCAACCAGCGTCGCAGGTCCTTCCGGACCTTCGCGTCGAGCGCACCGAACGGCTCGTCGAGGAGCAGCACCTTCGGCTCGATCGCGAGCGCGCGGGCGAGCGCGATGCGCTGCCGTTGCCCACCGGACAACTGATGCGGATAGCGATCGCCGAGCCAGTCGAGCTGCACGAGGTTGAGGAGGCCACGAACCTTCTCGCGGATCACCGCGTCGCTCGGCCGTTCCTTCTTGGGCTTGACGCGCAGGCCGAACGCGACGTTCTCGAACACCGTCATGTGGCGGAACAGCGCGTAGTGCTGGAACACGAAGCCGACCGCACGCTCGCGGACGTCCAGGTCGGTGGCGTCTTCCGCATCGAACCAGATGCGGCCCTCGTCGGGTACCTCGAGCCCGGCGAACTGGTCGCGCTGCTCGGACCGTCGGGGTCCGGCAAGACCACGCTGC
>CAXTPX010000809.1:0-2021 GCA_964246005.1 uncultured Burkholderiaceae bacterium
GTACGCCCACGCGGCCCGATCACCGTCACGGGCGCAAGCGCCTAAAATCGCATGATGAGCGACCTCCTTCTCGCGTCTCCACGCGCGTTACCCGACATCAGCCTGCGCTGGCTGCCGATCTGGCGTCGCAACTACCTCGTGTGGAAACGCCTCTTCGCGCAGAGCGTGTTCGGCAACGTCGCCGAGCCGCTGATCACGCTGTTCGCGTTCGGCTACGGCCTCGGCAGCCTGCTCGCGCCGATCGACGGGGTACGTTACATCGTGTTCCTCGCGTCGGGCTCGATCTGCATGAACGCGTTCAACGCCGCGACGTTCGAGTCGCTGTATTCGGCGTTCACGCGGATGCACGTGCAGAAGAGCTGGGAGGCGATGATGAACGCGCCGCTGTCGCTCGACGACGTGATGATGGCCGAGCTGATCTGGGCCGCGACGAAGAGCGTCTTCACCGGCGTCGCGATCCTGCTCGTGATCTTCTCGCTCGGGCTGTCGCACGAATGGTCGATGCTGCTCGTGTTGCCGTTGTTGTTCCTCATCGGACTGACCGCGGCGGCGACCGGACTCGTCGTCAACTCATACGCGAAGAACTACGACTTCTTTACCTACTACTTCACGATCGTCGTCACGCCGATGTGGTTCCTGTCCGGCGTGTTCTTCCCGTTCACGCAACTGCCCGCGTGGGTACAGGCCTGCGCCCAGTGGCTGCCGCTGACGGCCGCGGTCGACCTGGTGCGGCCGCTGATTCTCGGACGCGTGCCGGACAAGCCCGTGTTCGACCTGTGCGTCCTCGTCGCCTATGCCGTCTTCGGCTTCTGGTGGGCGGTCGTGCTGACGCGGCGCCGCTTGCTGAAGTGACCATCATGAAGAGCGTGCTGCGCGCACTCGCGTTGATCCTCGCCTGCCTGATCGGCCTGTCGGCGGCCCGTGCCGCGTTCCTCGAGCCCGCGCAGGCGTTCCGCTTCAGCGCCCGAACGGTCGACGCGAACGTCATCGAGGTCACGTACGAGATCGCCGACGGCTACTACCTGTATCGCGAGCGCTTCAAGTTCGCGCTCGACCCGGCGGCGACCGGCGGGGCGACCTTGGGCGAGCCGGTCTATCCGAAAGGCGAGGTCAAGTTCGACGAGACGTTCAACAAGGACGTCGAGCACTATCGACACGAAGTCGTCGTGCGGATCCCGGTCAGCGGTGCCACGGGCCCGCTGACGCTCGAGTCCACGTCGCAGGGCTGTGCCGACGCAGGGCTCTGCTATCCGCCGCAAACGATCAAGGCGGCGCTGACGATGAAGGGCGTGAGTGGTACGACGAGCGCACCGCCGCCCGCGATCGACGACGCGTCGCGCATCGAGACGACGCTCAAGAGCGGCAACTTTGGCTGGATCGCACTGCTGTTCGTCGGCCTGGGCCTGCTGCTCGCGTTCACGCCGTGCGTGCTGCCGATGGTGCCGATCCTGTCGTCGATCATCGTCGGCCAGTCGGCGTCGCAGACGGTCACGCGCGGCACGGGACTGCTGCTGGCGGTCGCGTACTCGCTCGGACTCGCGCTCGTCTACACGCTGCTCGGCATCGCGGCTGGCCTCGCCGGCGAGGGCCTGGCCGCGGCGCTCCAGGCACCTTGGGTGCTCGGCACGTTCGCCGCGTTGCTGGTCGTGCTGTCGCTGTCGATGTTCGGCTTCTACGAATTGCAGGTGCCTGCCGCGTTGCAGGCGAGTTTCGCGCAGTGGTCGGGTCGCGTCGGCGCCGCGTCCGACGGTGGATCGACCCGTTCATCGGCGGGTCGCCTCGCCGGCGTCTTCGCGATGGGCGCGCTGTCGGCGTTGATCGTCGGACCGTGCGTCGCCGCGCCGCTCGCCGGTGCGCTGCTCTACATCAGCCAGACGCGCGACGTCGTCGTCGGTGGTGTCGCGCTGTTGTCGCTCGCGGTCGGTATGAGCGTGCCGCTGCTGCTGGTCGGCATGTCGGCCGGCGCGTTGCTGCCGCGCGTCGGTGCCTGGATGGAAGCGGTCAAGCACTTCTTCGGCGTG
>CAXTPX010000810.1:0-2009 GCA_964246005.1 uncultured Burkholderiaceae bacterium
CCCGACCTCGGATGGCGCGTGTGCTTCGGGATCGGGGCGGTGCTCGGCCTCGCGGTCATCGGCATGCGCGTCTGGCTTCCCGAGAGCCCGCGCTGGTTGATGCTGCGCGGTCGACTCGACGAGGCCGAAGCGATCGTCGGCGACATCGAACGGCGTGCGGGTGCGACGACCCCGGCCGAACCCTTGAAGCAGCTGAGCCTCCGTCCCCGCGACCACACGCCGATGCGCGCGATCGTCGATACGCTGTTCCGCACGTATCGTCGTCGCTCGCTGGTCGGCCTCGCGTTGATGGCGGCGCAGGCCTTCTTCTACAACGCGATCTTCTTCACGTACGCGCTGGTGCTGACCGACTTCTACGGCGTCGACGCGAATCGGGTCGGCTGGTACCTGTTGCCATTCGCGCTCGGCAACGTGGCCGGGCCGCTGCTGCTCGGACCGCTCTTCGACAGCGTCGGCCGTCGCCCGATGATCGCCGCGACCTACGCGATCTCCGGCGTGCTGCTCGCGGTGAGCGGCTGGCTCTTCGTGGAGGGGGCCTTCGATGCGACCACGCAGACGATCGCGTGGAGCGTGATCTTCTTCTTCGCATCGGCTGCGGCGAGCTCGGCCTACCTCACCGTCAGCGAGACGTTCCCGCTCGAGATCCGGGCACTCGCGATCGCAATGTTCTACGCGATCGGCACGGCCCTCGGCGGCATCGCCGGGCCCCTCGTGTTCGGGGCGTTGATCGATACGGGTTCGCGGTCGCAGGTGTTCGTCGGCTACCTGATCGGCGCGACGCTGATGATCGGCGCTGCGATCGTGCAGGGCGTGTGGGGCGTCGCCTCGGAGCGACGCGGTCTGGAGGACGTGGCGACCCCCCTCGGCGCCGGGGTCGACGCATGACCGTCAATCGGTGAAGTCGCCGTGCGGATCGATCTTGCAGACCTTCACCGGCGCCGGCGCCGAAGCCGCATTGCGGATCACCCAGCATTCATCGAGGACGGAGCAATAACAGAGGTCCACGCGGATCCGGTCGAGATCGACCTGCGCGTACTTCAGGAAGTCGGCGCGGTCGTCGAACTGCAGCACGGTGAGCGACTCGTTCGCCGCGATCGCCGCGCGGCTCACGGTGGAGCTCAGCGTCGAGCCATGCAGGTCGATGTGGTTCGCGGCGAAGAACTCCTTCCACGTCGTGACCGGCACGCCACCGACCTCGACCCGCACGCTCTTGACGAACGCGGGCCCCACGCCCTTGTTGTGCACGGCGACCCGCGCGTGCTCGCCGATCGTCACGACCTGCAGGTACGGGAACACCTGTGCGCGCGTCTGCACGTGCAGCATGTACGCGGTGTAGGCGGAGACGGACAGCGACAGCAGCCCGACCACCGTCGCGACGACGACCGAATACAGTTCCCAGGCCGGCGCGGGCGCTGTGGCGCCATGGGCAATGCCCCGGCTGCGGTCAGGGGATGGGTCGCTGTCGCCGGGAGCGGTCATGCGGGGTCGACGGTCGTTGGAGGACGGGGCGGCCGCTTCGACGGAGCGCCGATCGGAGTCTATCGGCAATGCGATGTCCGGGGCATCGGCGTCGAGGATCGGACAGCGGCATCCGCACTGGCGACCAGGTGCTCAGCGGAGGTTGAACTTCGTCAGGCATCGGTGCCGGCCGAGCTTCTCGCGCGGGATCGGCACCGCATCCGTCCTGCCGTACGGCTCACCGGTCCGGATGTCCTCGTCGGCCCGATGCCGCCCCTCGAAATAGGTCGCTTCGCAGACGTCGTACTTGTTGCAGACCTCGAGCTTCGTGCAGATCACCGTCCCTGCACGCTCGTAGAGGTAATACGTCGCGCCGGAGTACGGGGGGCGCGGGTAACGCTCGGTGCGAACCGAGATCGCGTCGCCACTCGCGGGCGTCGACGAGCGCGCCCGAGGCCCGGGATCCTCGGCGCGGACGGAAGCGGCGACGGTCATGCCGATCGCCGCGAGAAGCAGCGACAGGGTCAGGCCCTGCAGCGACCGATTGCGGT
>CAXTPX010000811.1:0-2009 GCA_964246005.1 uncultured Burkholderiaceae bacterium
GTCCTGGCGCTGGCGTTCCTGCTGATCCGGCCCGAAGGGTTGTTCGGCGAGCGGCATATCGATCGGGTATGACGATGACGACCGATCCTCAATCAATCATCCCGCACACGACGCGGGGTTCCCGCGTTCGCGGGAACGACGGTGGAAGCAGCGCCGAAGCCCGGCTTCGTCGTCCCCGCGAAGGCGGGGACCCAGCGTCGTTGCAGTGTTCGCATCGAGTTCTTCGCCTTTCGGAACGGCGTCGCTGACCCATGCTCTACCGCGAAGCCGGCCAGTTCAAGACCTCCTACGCCGCCGATCAGCAACTCCTGCCGATCCGCCAGGACCGCGTCGCCTTCTTCGCGCTCCTCGCCATCGTCTTCGTGATCGTGCCGCTCTTCGTCAGCGACTACTGGTTCAGCGCGCTGCTGATCCCGATCCTCATCTTCTCGCTCGCGGCCATCGGTCTCAACATCCTGACCGGTTACGCGGGCCAGCTCTCGCTCGGGTCCGCGGCCTTCATGGCGGTCGGCGCCTTCGCGGCCTACAACCTCGTGCTGCGGCTGCCGCCCTGGATGCCGCAGATCGTGTCGTTCCTGCTCGCGGGCGTCTGCGCCGCGCTGGTCGGCATCGCGTTCGGCCTGCCGTCGGTGCGCATCAAGGGCTTCTATCTCGCGGTCGCGACGCTGGCCGCACAGTTCTTCGTGGTGTGGGCGCTGCAGAAGTTTCCCTGGTTCACCAACGACAGTTCCTCGGGCGTGATCAGCGCGCAGCCGGTCACGTTCTTCGGGATCGCGATCGACTCGCCGGTGCGCAACTACGTGTTCGTGCTCGGCATCGTCGTCGTGCTGGCACTCGCCGCGAAGAACATGGCGCGCTCGAACACCGGCCGCGCGTGGATGGCGGTGCGCGACATGGACGTCGCGGCCGAAGTGATCGGCATTCCGCTGATGCGCACCAAGCTGATGGCGTTCGCGATCAGTTCGTTCTACTGCGGCGTGGCCGGGGCGCTGTACGCGTTCTGCTACATCGGGACCGTCGAGCCGGAAGCCTTCAGTCTCGACATGTCGTTCCGCGTGCTGTTCATGATCATCGTCGGCGGGATGGGCACGATCATGGGCGCGTTCATCGGCGCGACCTTCTTCACCGTGCTGCCGATCTTCCTGTCGATCCTGATCCCGGGCATCGCCGGCCTCTTGCACATCAACTTCGACAAGGCATCGCTGACGTACATCGAGTACATGATCTTCGGCGCGATGATCATCTTCTTCCTGATCGTCGAACCGAACGGCCTCGCAAGGTTGTGGCAGATCGGCAAGGAGAAGCTGCGCATCTGGCCGTTTCCCCATTGAGCAAGCAACATAGCGGGCAAACCGGGGCGGTCGAGAGACGAATCGCCTCATCGAGACCTTTCTTCAGGAGACATCATGTTCACCGGTAATGCAGTCAAGGCGCTCTGCGCCGCAGCGGCAGGAATCGCGGCGCTCGTCGCGAGCGCGCCATCGCAGTCGCAAGGCGCGGCCAACGAGCAGTTCATCTCGGTGTTGTCGTTCCGCGTCGGTCCGTACGGGCCGGCGGGGGTCGGCATCTTCGGCGGCATGATCGACTACTTCAGCTACATCAACGCCAAGGAAGGCGGCGTCGGCGGGGTGAAGCTGACGTGGGAAGAGTGCGAGACCGAATACGCCGCTGCCCGCGGCGTCGAGTGCTACGAGCGCCTGAAGACGAAGGCGGCGACGAAGGGCACGATGATCAACCCGGTGTCGACGCCGATCTCGTACGCGCTGCTCGACAAGACCGCGGCCGACAAGGTGCCGCTGGTGCAGACCGGCTACGGCCGCACCGACACGATCGACGGTCGCTACTTTCCGTGGGCGTTCCCGCTGATCACGACCTATCCGATGCAGGCGACCGCGATCATCAAGTACCTCGACACGAAGGAGAAGGGCAACCTGCGCGGCAAGAAGATCGCGTACCTGTATCTCGACTCGGCTTACGGCAAGGAGCCGATCACGTACCTGCAGGCCGAA
>CAXTPX010000812.1:0-2008 GCA_964246005.1 uncultured Burkholderiaceae bacterium
AGATGATCGTTTCCATTGCGGTCCAGGTCTTGAAGGTCTCGGCGAGCGACAGCCCGAAGTACTGCTTGACCAGCCAGAAGCCGGCGTCGTTGACGTGCGACAGGATCAGCGAGCCCGCGCCGGTCGCGAGCACCAGCAGCTCACGGTTGACGTTCGGCACGAGCGTCACGATCGGACCGACGATGCCGGCACCGGTGATCGTCGCGACGGTCGCCGACCCGGTCGCGATGCGGATCAGCGCGGCGACCAGCCACGCGAGCAGGATCGGCGACAGCTGCGCGTGGACCGCCATCTCGCCGATCGTCCTGCCGACGCCGGTCGCGATCAGCATCTGCTTGAAGCCGCCGCCCGCGCCGATGATCAAGAGGATCGCCGCGACCGGCAGCAGGCTCGCGTCGAGCTGCTTGCCGACCTGTCGCGCGTCGAGCCCGCGCGCGAAGCCGAACGTCCAGATGCCGACGAGGAGCGCCGCGAGCAGCGCCACGATCGGGTTGCCGATGAAGTCCATCCACTGCCGCACGGGACTCGTGTCGACGGTCGTGAGGTCGGCGAGCGTCTTGGCCAGCATCAGCGCGACCGGCAGCAGGATCGTGAACAGCGTGACGCCGAAGCCCGGCATGTCGCGCTCGGCTTCGGCGCCCCGGGACGGCGCGAGCACGTCGGCCAATTCGTTCGTGACGGCGCCAGGAACCCGCTTCGAGATCCACGCACCGTAGATCGGTCCCGCGACGATCGCGGTCGGCAGGCCGACCAGGAGGCCGTAGAAGATGGTCTTCCCGATGTCGGCGCCGAAGACCCCGATCGCGAGCAGCGGCCCGGGATGCGGCGGCACCAGGCCGTGCACGACCGATAGTCCGGCCAGCAACGGAATGCCGATCTTGACGAGCGACACGCCGGTGCGGCGCGCGACGATGAAGACCAGCGGTGCGAGCAGCACGAAGCCGATCTCGAAGAAGAGCGGAATGCCGACGAGGAACGCCGAGATCATCATCGCCCAGTGCACGCGGGTCTTGCCGAACGCATCGACCAGCGTGCGCGCGATGCGGTCCGCGCCACCGGACTCGGCCATCAGCTTGCCGAGCATCGTGCCGAGGCCGAGCAGCACGCCGACGAAGCCGAGCGTGCCGCCGAAGCCGTCCTGGAACTCCTTGACGACCTTCGCGACCGGCAGGCCGGTGACGAGGCCGAGGAAGCCGGAGGCGAGGATCAGCGCGATGAACGGGTGAAGCTTGTAGCGAGCGATCAGGACGATCAGCCCGAGGATCGCGATGGTCGCGGCTGCCAACAGGAACGTGGGTCCTTCGAGTCCGGCCATCGTGTCTCCTCGTGGTCAGGAATCGTTCGATTGTTTGACGGATCGTATCGCGGCTAGGCCCGTAGCCTGAACGGATTGAAGTTCGTGCCGCGATCGTAGTAGTCCTCGTTCTCCGCCCGTTTCAGGAAGTGGACGAGCTGGTAGGTCAACGGCGTCGACAGCACCTCCCACCCGGTCTTCAGCACGTACTGCGTGAGCGCGACCTTGACGATGTCGCTCGTTTCCCAGATGCCGTAGAAGGCGATCACGTAGAACAGCGACGAGTCGACCGCCTCGCCGACGACGGTCGAACCGATCGTTCTGGTCCATAACATTCTTCCTTCGGTCAGGATCTTCATTCGCGCGAGCACGTAGCTGTTGGCGAAGCTGCCGCACCAGAACGCGAGCATCGACGCCGCGGCGATCCGCCACGCGTTGCCGAACACCGTCTCGAGCGCCGGTTGATAGGTCTTCATGTAGTCGGACGGACCGGGCGGCAGGTGGACCACGACCCATGCCATGAAGGATGCGAACGCGATCGCGAAGAAGCCGGCCCACACGACGCGCCGGTCGCGTCCGTAGCCGTAGACCTCGGTCAGGATGTCGCCGAAGAAATAGCTGATCGGGAAGAAGAGGACGCCCGCGCCGAAGGTGAATCCGTGGATCGTCACCCGCTTCTGGGCCGAGATGAAGTTGGAGCAGATCAGGACGGTG
>CAXTPX010000813.1:0-2008 GCA_964246005.1 uncultured Burkholderiaceae bacterium
CAGCCGCTTCGCGCCGGACCGGCCGAGCACGGCTTCTATGTGCCGGATCTCGTCGGCGACTTCTTCGGTCGTGCCGTCGGACTCGCACAGCAGGATGGCGGCCGCTTCCACGTCATAGCCGGCCTTCGCGAACGGCTCGACCATCGACGTGGCCTGCCGGTCCATCATCTCGAGGCCGGCCGGGATGATGCCCGCCGAGATGATCGCGGCGACCGCATCGCCCGCCGTCTCGACGTCGTCGAACGAAGCCATGATGACGCGTGCGAGTTGCGGCTTCGGCACCAGCTTCACCGTGACCTCGGTCACGACGGCGAGCATGCCTTCGGAACCCACCATCAGCGCCAGCAGGTCGAGACCCGGACAGTCGGGCGCGGCCGATCCGAACGTGACCGGCTCCCCGTCCATCGTCAGCCCGCGGACCTGCAGCACGTTGTGCACCGTGAGGCCGTACTTCAGGCAGTGCACGCCGCCCGAGTTCTCGGCGATGTTGCCGCCGATCGTGCAGGCGATCTGCGACGACGGGTCGGGCGCGTAGTAGAGGCCGTGCGCGGCCGCCGCTTCGGAGATCGCGAGGTTGCGGACGCCCGGCTGCACGACCGCGGTTCGCGCGAGCGGGTCGAGCGTCACGATGCGATTGAGCTTGGCGCAGCCGAGCAACACGCCGTGGCCATGCGGCATCGCGCCGCCGGACAGGCTGGTGCCCGCGCCCCGCGCGACGACCGGCACCGCCATGCGGGCGCAGATGCGCAGGACCGACGCGATCTGGTCTTCGGTCTCGGGCAGCACGACCACCATCGGCAACTGGCGCAGCATCGAGAGGCCGTCGCACTCGTACGGCTTCGTGTCGGCGGATTGCCACAGCACGCAATGCCTCGGCAGCACCTGCAGCATCGCGTCCGCGACGGCCGCCTGACGCGCCGGATCGGGCGCGGCCTGGGGCACTGCGAGGACTTCGACCTCGGTCTCCGGATCGACCGCGAGTTCGGTGTGGGCGTTCATCGATCGAACTTAACACGCCTTCAGGCCTCTTGACCGATCTTGAAGTTGGCGAGCGTCTCGAGCGCCTTGACCATCGCCGAATGGTCCCAGGCACGGCCACCGTGCGCGGCGCACGAGTTGAAGAGTTCCTGCGCAGTCGCCGTGTTGGGCAGCGAAACGCCGAGGGCACGTGCGCTGGCGAGCGCGAGGTTCAGGTCCTTCTGATGCAGTTCGATGCGAAAGCCCGGATCGAACGTCCGCTTGATCATCCGGTCGCCGTGCACCTCGAGGATCTTCGACGACGCGAAGCCGCCCATCAGCGCCTGCCGCACGCGCGCGGGATCGGCGCCGGCGCGCGCGGCGAACACCAGCGCTTCGGCGACCGCTTCGATGTTGAGCGCGACGATGATCTGGTTCGCGACCTTGGCGGTCTGGCCGTCGCCGTTGCCACCGACCAGCGTGATGTTCTTGCCCATCAGTTCGAACAGCGGCTTGATCCGCTCGAAGACGGCGTCGGGTCCGCCCACCATGATCGACAGCGTCGCGTTCTGCGCACCGACCTGGCCGCCGGAAACGGGCGCATCGAGGTAGTCGCAGCCGAGCGCGTTGATCTTCTGCGCGAACACCTTCGTCGCGATCGGCGAGATGCTGCTCATGTCGACCACGGTCTTGCCGGGCGACAGGCCGGCCGCGACGCCTTCATCACCGAACAGCACCGCCTCGACATCGGGCGTGTCGGGCAGCATCGTGATCACGACGTCGGCCTGCCGTGCGACCTCGGCGCCGTTCGCGCACGAGACGGCACCTGTCCCGGCGATGAACGCCGGGACCCGGCTGCGCGTGTGGACGAAAAGCGTGTGCCCCGCCTTCGCGAGTTGCGCGGCCATCGGCGCGCCCATGATGCCGAGGCCGATGAAGCCGACCTTCACGGGGGAAAGGCTCATCTGCATTCCTTCTCGTTGCTGGTTGTCGTCGTCTTGCTCACGAGGCGAGCCGTTCGCGCCAGCCGAGGCCCGCTTCGGTCGTGGTC
>CAXTPX010000814.1:0-2005 GCA_964246005.1 uncultured Burkholderiaceae bacterium
GCCGGTCGCCGCTTCGCTCGACGGCGTCCACAGCATCCTCATCACGGGCATCGGTGGCACCGGCGTGATCACGATCGGCGCGCTGATCGGCATGGCGGCGCATCTCGAGGGCAAGGGCGTCAACGTGCTCGACATGACCGGCATGTCGCAGAAGAACGGCTCGGTCACGTCGCACGTGCGGATCGCGCGCGATCCCGCAGAGCTGAAGGCGCAGCGCATCCCGACCGGCGAGGCGGACCTGGTGCTCGGCTGCGACATGCTGACCGCCGGCGCGCCCGATGCGATCTCGAAGATGCAGCCGGGCCGCACCTACGCGCTGATCAACACGTTCGAGCAGCCGACCGGCCACTTCGCGCAGGATCCCGACTGGGCGTTCCCGGCCGAGCAGGTGAGGTCGCTGATCGAGGAGTCGGTGGCCGGTCGCGCCGACTTCATCGATGCGACCGGGCTCGCGACGCGCCTGATGGGTGATGCCATCGCGGCCAACCTTTTCCTGCTCGGCTTCGCATTCCAGAAGGGCGCGGTGCCGCTGACCAGCGGCTCGCTGCTGAAGGCGATCGAGATCAACGGCGTGGCCGTGAAGGCCAATCAGGCGGCGTTCGCGTGGGGGCGTCGCGCCGCGATCGACCCGGACGCGGTCGCGCGGCAGGCGCAGCCTGACCAGGTCGTCGCGATACGCATGCCGCAGTCGTTCAAGGCGCTGCTCGCCGACCGGATCGACTTCCTGACGCGCTATCAGGACGCGCGCTACGCGAAGTCGTACGCCGACTTCGTCGAGCGCGCGCAGGGGAGCGAGACGGCCGCAGGCGGCAACGGTGCGCTCGCCAAGGCGGTCGCGGCCAACCTCTTCAAGCTGATGGCCTACAAGGACGAGTACGAGGTCGCGCGGCTTTATAGCGATGGACGTTTCCGCGAGAAACTCGCGGCCGAGTTCGAGGGGACGCCGACGCTGCGCTTCCATCTCGCGCCGCCGATCCTCGGCCGGAAGGACGCGCACGGGCAGCCGGTCAAGCAGACCTTCGGGCCGTGGATGATGTCGGCGTTCCGTGTGCTCGCGAAGCTACGCGGGCTGCGCGGTAGCGTGTTCGACCCGTTCGGCAGGACGGACGAGCGGCGCGAGGAGCGGCGACTGATCGAGGACTATCGCGCATCGATCGAAGCGATCATGCTGCGGCTCGAGCGACAGCCGGGCGACGAGCGGTTGATGGAGACCGCGCTCGCGATCGCCCGCCTGCCCGAACAGATGCGCGGTTTCGGCCACGTGAAGGCGGCGAGCCTCGTCGAAGCGCGCGTGCGCTGGGCCAAGCTGACCGACGACCTCGACCGCGTGGAGTCGCGGTCGGCGCGGGTCGAGTCGCTCGCGACCGCGTAGGGCGGCGGTCACGCGTCCGCACGAACGTTGCTGCGACTTCACAACGAGAACAACGACCGGAGCTCCTGCCAGCCATGCCGAACGCCATCGTGATCGACGAGTACGGCGGACCCGACGTGATGAAGCTGCGTTCGGTGACCGTAGGCCCGCCCGCAGCGGGCGAGGTGCGGATCGAACACACCCGCATCGGCGTCAACTTCCACGACGTCTACGTGCGATCGGGGCTCTACAAGACGCTTGCGCTGCCGGGCACGCCGGGCATCGAGGCGGCCGGCGTCGTGACGGCGCTCGGTGAAGGCGTCGACGACCTTCGCGTCGGCGATCGCGTGGCCTACGTCACCGGTCGCTATGGCGTCTACGCATCGGACCGCGTCATCGCGTCCTCGATGCTGACGAATCTACCCGACGAACTGAGCGATGAGACGGCGGCCTCGGCGCTGCTGCGCGGGCTGACGGTCGAGATGCTGGTCCGTCGGTGCTACCGTGTCGAGCGCGGTACGAAGGTGCTCGCGCAGGCCGCGGCCGGCGGCGTCGGGCAGATGCTCTGCCAGTGGGCATCGCACCTCGGCGCCGAAGTGATCGGCACGGTCGGCAGCGACGAGCGGGAGCGGATGGCGCGCGCGGCCGGATGCC